>DYKX01000297.1 GCA_020722375.1 Anaerolinea thermophila | reverse complement strand
GTAGACAGGTACACACGTAGACAGGTACACACGTAGACAGGTACACACGTAGACAGGTACACACGGAACACGGAACACGCAATACGCAATACGTACCACGTTCCTCCTAACCTTCTCTTATGGAGAAAAACCAATGTTCCAACTTTTCAAAATGGCTTTCCGCGATCTGGGACGCAACAAGCGGCGCACGGCGCTTTCCGCGCTGGCAGTGTCGGTCGGGATGGGCTTGCTCCTCCTGATGTCCTCCGTCCTTGTCGGTGAAATGCAAGGCGCGCTGAGGAACACCATCAAATTGTTCAGCGGACACGTTCAGATCCGCGGCTTGAATTACGATGAAAACAAGATCAGCCTGAAATGGGACGACTTGATCGAAAACCCGCAGGCGTTGGCAGATTCCGTCAAAGGGCAGGTTCCGCAGATCGTGGACGCGACCCCGCGCCTCGTCGCGAGCGGAATCGCAACGCACGGCGAAAATTCGCGCGGCGTCCAGATCGTCGGCATTGATCCCGACGCGGCGGCGAACCAGGTCTATCGCGAAGGTTTGATCGCGGGAGATTTCCTCAACGCCGACGACCGCGAGGGCATCCTGGTCGGCAAGCCGCTGGCCGAGAAACTCGGACTCGAGGTCGGCGGACAGGTCAACCTGCTGGTCAATACCTCCAACGGCGACTTGGTCGAGCAGATGTTCACCATCCGCGGCATTTACACCACCAACACATTCGGCTATGACGAAAACAACATCTTTCTGCCGCTTGCCAAAGCGCAGACCATCACGGGCGCGGAAGATCGCGCCAGCCTGATCTTCATCGTATTGCAGGATAAAGAGCAGGCCGACTCGGTGGCCGCGGCGCTGCAATCGCCGAACTACACCGTCGTCACCTGGCGCGACATGAACGCCATGATTGTCCAAGTGGAAGACTTCGCCAACGCCTACATGACCATCTTCTACCTGATTGTGCTGGGCATCACCGCCACGGTCGTCTCGAACACGCTGGTCATGTCGGTCTTCGAGCGGACGCGCGAGATTGGCATCCTGGCCGCCATCGGCATGAAGGGACGCCGCATTTTGGCGCAGTTCCTGACCGAGGCCGCACTCATCGCCACGCTTGGCGTGATCGGTGGACTCATCCTCGGCGGCGCGTTGTCGCTCTACTTTGCCCGCTACGGCCTGCCATTGGATGTCAGTCAGTACGGCCTCGGCATCCTCATCAACGACAGGCTTTACACCCAACTGACCCTCGATAACGTCATCTATCTGACCTTCGTCACCTATGTTGTGACGCTCGTCGCCTCATTCGCCCCCGCCCGCATGGCCTCCCGCATGGAGCCAGTGGACGCGCTGCACGGAAAGTAAGGTAGACAGGTACACA
>DYKX01000296.1 GCA_020722375.1 Anaerolinea thermophila | reverse complement strand
TTCCAGGTCGCGCGGGAAGGTGCCGGCCGTTCGCCCCGCGCGTTCGTTGCGACGGGGTGCCAATCTGGCCGAGGCGGTAGGTTTTGGAGAGATGTTCGACGGAAATGACAGTCATAAAGGATGAAGGATGAAAGAAAAAGGAACTTTGTGTTTTCCCTCGCGCCCTTCGTGGTGAATATTCCCCCAGCGTTCAACCAGCGACAGGCAATGGGATCTCCTGACCTTCGCGCCGGGCAATTTCGATAATCATATTGGCATCGTCTTCCTGCCACTGGCGTTCGCCAACTGGCAACGGCTCGATACGACTATCCGTCCGCGCCCGTAATTCCCACAATAAATCCACGCGTGCCCGGTCGGGTGATTTATCGAAGTCGGCCGCAACGACCAGAATGTCAATATCGCTATCAGAACGAGCTTCGCCACGCGCATGCGAGCCGAATAACACTGCCCTACTGACGCGCAAGCCCGACTGGCGTGCAACAACCAAATAACCCTGGACTATCTTTATAATTGCTGGCTCAACCATTCGAACACCTCTTTGGCCCGCCCCAATTCCTGCCTCGCCGTTTCGACGTCCGGTGCGGATGGCAATGTGTCTGGATAACGGCCTTCGATTTGATAGCGATCGAAGCGCGCCAGAAAAACTCGCTGTTCTTCCGATAAGCTCAATTTCGTTCTGCAATTATACTGTCTTTCGTCTCGCCGCCTCCCCCCATCTTCCCCAAACACTTCTTTTGAAACTCCACATCCCCTACAGCCAGCACTTCATCCACCACCAAAATCATCGAACTTGCGGGTAATTTCATCTCGCCTCATGCCCAGGATTGCACCGTTGAGATAGATATTCTCGCGCCCGGTCAGTTCAGGGTGAAAACCCGTGCCTACTTCCAACAGGCTGGCAATTCTGCCCTTGACCTTGACTTTGCCAGGTGTCGGCGCAGTGACGCGCGAGAGAATTTTGAGCAAGGCGCTCTTGCCTGCGCCGTTGCGCCCGATGATGCCGAGCACTTCGCCCTGTTCAACGGTGAAAGAAACGTCTTTAAGCGCCAAATCTCTTCGCCATCACGGTTGCCGTGGTCGGTCTCGCCGACCGTTCGCCCCAATGATCTTATGGGGTGCGGAGCAGGGGGTTGGGTTTGCCACGAAGTTTCGCCCACCAGACTTCCAGGCCGCGCGGGAAGGCGCCGGCCGTTCGCCCCGCGCGTTCGTTGCGACGGGGTGCCGATCTGCCGGGTTGAGCTTGTCGAAACCTGGCCGAGGCGGTAGGCCCTGCAAAGTCCCCGAAGGGGGAGCGCAACGTAGTCGAAGGGTAGGCTTTGGAAAGATGTTCGACGGAGATGACAGGGGACATAAAAGGATTTACGATACTTCGACAGGCTC
>DYKX01000110.1 GCA_020722375.1 Anaerolinea thermophila | reverse complement strand
AGTACTGACCTTGGTGCAACATCTTCGCGCTTGAGGTGGTTTTCGCGGAGTAATACTATAGCCTTTCCAATCCCGTAAGTCACTGATGTCATCCCCACTGTACAAATACGATAGCCTGTCTTCAAGCACTGACGGCTCGGATAAGTAAACGAAACTGATGGGGCAGATGGTGACAATTGTATGTCATCCGTATTCTCGGGCATCTTCCAATTTAGTCTAATTTCATCTGAGTGTGACTAAAATCAGTTGGGTGCATTCCATCCTATGGCCAGCGGTTAGGAAACGGACATCCGCTGGTCGTATGTTGTCCCATGCGACGCGAGACGGGATAGACCCCGCCAAAGCGGCTGAAAGATTTGCCAACTCAATTTAGCCACACTCATTTCAATACCACCGGGGAGGCCTGTAACAGTTGGAGCGCATCGCTGCTCCTGGTAACGCCGGGTGTGATTCCTTGCCAGCACGGCCACGAACAGGAATCATTTCCAAAGAATATTTCAATCGCCGAAGCAGAAGGTGACGTTATCGGTGTGGACGAAGGCCTCGACGTAACGGTCGGCGTCGCATTCTCCGCGGGCCACAAGCGACCAGCATCAAAATCAACAACCAACTGAGTCTTTTCATTTTTCCTCCAACCCAAACCTGTTTACCTGTTTACCTGTGTACCTGGGTACGTGTTTACGTGTGTACCTGTCTACTTGTCCACCTTCAGCGCCGCCTGCAACGCCTGTTCCACCGAGCGGACCTCCACCACTTCGATTCCCTGCGGATATGCCTCGCCCTTGCGAATCGCCTTCGGGACGATGGCGGTCTTGAAACCCAGTTTCTGCGCCTCGCGCAGGCGCGGCACCATCTGCCCGGGCATGCGCAACTCGCCCGCCAGACCGATCTCGCCGATCAAGACCGCGTCCGCGCGGACGGGCACGTCCCGCCACGAAGACGCGATGGCCGCGGCCACGGCCAGGTCCGCGGCGGGCTCGTCAATTTGGATGCCGCCCACCACGTTCACGAAAATGTCCTGCTCGCCGAGTTTGAGTCCTACGCGGCGCGTCAGCACCGCAGTGATGAGCAGCACGCGGTTGAAGTCCACGCCGTTGGGCGTGCGCCGCGCGTTGCCAAATTGGGTCGGCGAAGTCAGTCCCTGAATTTCGACGAGGATCGGACGCGTGCCCTCCATCGTCACGGCAATCGCTGACCCCGCCGCGTTCACCATCCGTTCCGCGAGGAACGCCTCGCTGGGATTGGTCACCTCGATCAGCCCGCCCTCGCGCATCTCGAACACGCCCACCTCCGAGGTCGCGCCGAAGCGGTTCTTCACCGAGCGCAGCAGACGATACGCCTGGAAGCGGTCGCCCTCCAGATACAGCACCGTGTCCACGATATGCTCCAGCACGCGCGGCCCGGCGATGTTGCCCTCCTTTGTCACATGGCCGATGACGAACACCGTGATGCCCGAAGACTTCGCCAACTCGCGCAACTGCGAGGCGCACTCGCGCACCTGCGAAACCGATCCCGCGCTCGAATCCAACTCGGACAAATACGTGGTCTGGATCGAGTCGACGATCAACAGATTGGGCTTCACCTCGCGCACGTGATTCAGAATGACTTCGAGATTCGTCTCGGTGACGAGGAACAGCGGCTCAGGCATGGATCCCTGGCCGTTTCCTGCCAATCGCGCGGCGCGCATCTTGATCTGCCGCTCCGACTCCTCGCCCGACGCGTACAGCACCCGCTGAGTCTTCCCCATCTCCATCGCCATCTGCAGCATCAGCGTGGACTTGCCGATGCCCGGGTCCCCGCCCACGAGGATGATCGAGCCGGGGACGATGCCGCCTCCGAGCACGCGCGCGAACTCACCGATGGGCAGGTGGACGCGATCCTCCGCGTCTCCGCTGACCTCCGCGATGGGCCGCGGCTGCGAGCGTCCCGTCAACCCGCGCACGGCGCTCTTCTTTCCGACAGGCTCCTCGTGGATAACTTCCTCCACCATCGAGTTGAAGTTGCCGCACTGCGGGCATTTGCCCATGTAGGTCGCGGACACGCGTCCGCATTGCTGGCAGACGAAGCGGGTTTGAGTCTTTGCCATTAATTACGCCTTGCCTCGATGCTCCTCGCACGGACACAACGCGCGCAGATAATGCCAGTTGTAGATGCCATAATCGTGTCCGTCCTCCCAGACGATGGAGATGGCATACGAGCCGACCGCGTTGACGTTGACCAGCCGCGTCTCGGGTGAGTCGGGCAAATCGGCTTCAAAGACGGACGCGTCTGGCTCGGATTTCATGTTCTCGTGTCCGCCGCGGCACGAAGCGCACGGACAGGCCGCGCGTAACAGCCCGAAGGGGTACACGCTGACGTGGCCGTCGCTCCAGGTGATGGTCAGTTCTCGTTTCGATTTGTTGGCGGTGACGCCGGTGGGACGTTCGTTCATGCGGTTCATCTTTCTCCCCTCTCCACCTGGGAGAGGGGCCGGGGGTGAGATTCATTGTGGTGGGGGGACCACAGACAAAAAGTTCGCGGCAGCCCAACCCGCGCGGGACTCGTCATAGGGCGCGACGATGTACCACCAAATGTATCCGTTGGCTTCCTGTGGGCCATCTTTCACCTGAAACACTTCCGCGTCTTCGCCGAGGAAGAGTTGCTCGCTCGTCAGCCCGGGCGCGGAACGCAGGCGCAGGCCGTCTCCGCCGGTGCCGGTGATTTGGACGTAGCCGCCAGGCACGATGACGTCTGCGGGAAGGGTGGGCGTGCCTGCCAGTGGGTCGAGGGTTGGCGTCAGCGTGGCGAGGGGCGTGGATGTTGAGGCGGGGATCAAGGTCAAATAGGCGGGGGCCAGCCCGGGGTCCGTTTGAGGCGAGGAGGGGCGGAATCCAAACCAGACCAGCGCGATCACGCTCAGCAGGCAGGCGAGTCCCGCAGAGGAGAGGATCACGGTCGGGGTGAGAAGCCGTCGGAGGTCGAATTTCATGGTCGGTGCGGATTATATCTTGGAAAGCAGGTGCAGCGCGTTGGGCGGGATGAGCATACGCAGGGCGCGCGGCTGGATGGTGATGAGCGCGTCGCTCGTTTCGGGACGCGGCTCGCCGTCGGTCTGGACGAGGAAGGGCGAATCGGCGGTGACGCGCAAGTGGCGGAAGGGGATGCGGCGCGCGTGTTCGGAACTGAGATGATGGCCGCGCCAGAGTTCGTAGGCGCGCATGAACGCGTCGGCGAGGCTGTTGCCAGAGAGGAGCCAGAGGTCGAATTCGCCATCGTCCATGAGCGCTTCGGGGGAGAGGACAGCGTGGCCGCCCATGTAGCGACGGATGTTGTTGGCGACGGCCACCATGAAATGGCCTTCCACTTCCTCGTTGTCGGCCCACAGCCGCAGGTTGACGCCGCTCCAGACGGCCGCGTTGTGGACGGTGGTGACAAAGTATTCGGGGAAGGCGAAGAATTTTTCCGCGCGGATGCGCGGCTCGATGGCGTGGATGGTCATGGCGTCGAGCCCCATGCCCGCCCAGAGCAGGAAGGGCTGACCGTTGCAGAGGCCCACGTCCACCGCGCGGATGGGCGCGTTTGCCAGCGTGCGCGCATTTTGTTTGAGCGCCCGCCAGCGGGTCCAGGAGAAGACCGGCAGGCCGAATTCGAGCGCGAGGACGTTGGCTGTGCCGCTGGGCAGGATGCCGAGTGCGGTCTCGGTGCCGACCAGCCCGGCCGCGGCCTGGCCGATCGTCCCGTCGCCGCCCGAGGCGAAGACCGCGTCGTAGTTTTCGAGCGCGGCCTGTTTGGCGGATTCGGTGGCGTGTTCCCCGCTTTTCGTGGCGAGCACCTCCGTCGTCCAGCCTGAATCGGCAAGAGTCTTCGTTACAGATTTTAGAAATGGCTTGATCGGGAATCGTCCCGCGGCAGGGTTGTAAAGAAGGAGGGCGCGTCGCATGAGGGGGATTATAACTGCCTGCTGCGCATGGCGTATTGCGTATTGCGTGACAAGCGCCGCGTCCTGGTTTCTGCTCATTTTAGAGCCTATCCGAATATCGGATTGCAGACTTCCAGTCTGCCTGGCCGGGCGGACTCAAGTCCGCGCTCCGAGGTTTTTTCGGACAGGTTCTTGGTACTCGTGTAAAAACAGGTTCCGTGTTTCGTCGGCAGTCCGGCAGCGGCCGGCGGTGGGGGAGGGCAGGCGTGATAAAATAAAAACATGAGAGCGAGAGCCATCGCCAAAGTCGTCACCAAATCCAAAATGAGCGAACAGAAAAGCGACGCCGAGTACTGGCGCGCCCGGCTGCCATCCGCGCGCATTGCCGCGCTGGAGGAGATCCGCCGCGAGTACCACAAGTGGAGGTACGGTGCTGAACCAAGACTTCAAAGAGTTTATCGAATCGTTAAACAAAAATAAGGTTCGATACCTGGTCATCGGCGGATACGCGGTCGCTTTCCACGGACATCCGCGCTACACTAAGGATATTGACATCTGGATTGGGATGGACCGTGAAAATGCCGCCAACATCGTGAAGGCCCTGGCAGAATTTGGTTTCGCCTCGCTTGGGCTCAAAGAGGAAGATTTCACCACCCCCGACCAGATCATTCAACTCGGTTATCCGCCTGAGCGCATTGACATTCTGACCACCCCTCCTGGCGTGAACTTTGAAGAATGTTACGCGCGCCGCGTCGAGACAAAAATGGGTGGAGTGCTGGTCAATTTTATTGACGTTGAAGACCTGAAACGAAACAAGAAAGCGGCAGGGCGGCATCAGGATTTGGCGGATGTGGAAAACCTGCAGGGTTAATGTAACAAAAGAAGGGGCTTACGGGGAATCATGCGTGCATCTGTTTCCCATCCGTTGAGTAAAACGCCAGTGTTATAATCCCCTCGATGAACGAAGGCGACCTGCTTAACCAGCGTTATCAATTGCTCGAACGCCTCGGCTCGGGCGGCATGGCCGAGGTCTATCGCGCCCGCGACCTGATGCTGGAGCGTTCCGTCGCCATCAAAGTCCTGCGTGCCGATTATTCGAGCAATCAGGAATTTCAGGACCGCTTCCGCCAGGAGGCGCGCGCCGCCGCCAACCTTTCGCATCCGAACATCGTCACCGTCCACGATTTCGGCTTCGATCAGGGACAACTTTTCATCGTGATGGAACACGTCCCTGGCACCGATTTGAAATCCCTGCTTCGCAAGCGCGGACGGTTCACCGTCGAGGAAGCCATCCCCATCATGGTGCAGGCCTGTGCGGGCATCGGCTACGCCCACCGCGCGGGACTCGTCCACTGCGACGTGAAGCCGCATAACCTGCTCATCACGCCCGACCTGCGCCTCAAAGTGACCGACTTCGGCATCGCCCGCGCCCTCTCCACCATCCGCCCGGGCGATCGCGACGATGTGGTTTGGGGCTCGCCGCAGTACTTCTCACCCGAGCAGGCCAAAGGCCAGGCGCCCTCGCCCGCCTCGGATGTCTACTCGCTCGGCGTCGTCCTCTACGAAATGCTCACGGGCACGCTTCCCTTCCACGCCACCACCGCCGACGAACTGGCGCGCATGCACATCCACGCCCAGCCGCATCCGCTCAGCGAATACCTGCCCGATGTGCCGATCCTGCTCGAACAGATCGAGGCGAAGGTCTTGTCGAAGGAACCTTCCGCGCGCTATCGCACCGCCGACCAACTCGGACGCGTCCTCCAGCGCTTTGGGACTGTGCGCGAACCGATCATCCCTCCGCAACTCGCGTTGACGCCCGAAGCAGTCAACAACTTCGAGGAGATTCCGCCCACCCCCGTTTACGCCCCTCTCCCGGACCCTCTGCCGGTCGCGGCTTACGAGGAGCCGCCTCTTCAATTAGACATTGACTGGGGCACGCTCGGGCTGGGCCTGCTCGCGCTGATCGCCATCGGCGGGCTGATTCCCCTCTGGATCGCGGCCTACTTTGCATGGAATCCATGACAAATTTTCTCATCGCTCCCTCCATTCTTTCCGCGGACTTCACCCGCCTCGGCGCGGACCTGGCCGCATGCGAATCCGCCGGCGCGGACTGGATCCACGTGGACGTGATGGACGGTCATTTCGTCCCCAATCTGACGATGGGCCCGTTCATTGTGGAAGCCTGCCGCCGCGCCACGAAACTTCCGCTGGACGTGCACTTGATGATCGAAAAGCCAGAACGCCATCTGGAAGCGTTTGCCAAAGCGGGCGCCACGAACATCACCGTGCATGTGGAGACCTGCCCCCATTTGAATCGGACGATCCAGCAGATCCACTCGCTGGGATGCAAAGCCGGCGTAACGTTGAACCCGTCCACGCCCGCGTCGGCGATTGAGCCTGTGCTTTCGCTGGTTGACCTCGTTCTGGCGCTGACCGTCAACCCTGGCTTTTCGGGACAGGAATTCCTCCCCGAAGTCCTGCCGAAGATCCGTCAGTTGCGCGGCCTGTTGGACGCCGTCAACCCGTCGGCGCGGCTGGAGGTGGATGGCGGCCTCTCGTCCGCGACCCTGCCTGAGGTCCAGAAAAGAGGCGCCGATGTCTTCGTCTCGGGCAGTTTCGTCTTCGGTCATCCACAGGGGATCGCGGCGGGAATCCGCGAGTTGCGCGCGTGCGTCGCTTAAACAAAAACCACGGCCGAAGCCGTGATTCTTGAAGGTGAGACAATCGCTTAGGCCGATTTGGTCGCGGTGCGGATGCACTTGGTGCAAAGCACCTTTTGGACCTTGCGGCCGTTTTCGATGAGCGTCACTTTTTGCAGGTTCGGGAGGAACTTGCGGTTGGTGGCGCGCATGGAGAACGAGCGATTATGGCCGAAGGTGGTGGTCTTGCCGCAGTGAGCGCATTTCATGGTTTTCGTTCCTTTCCAGTTTCACAATAACGCCTGCGCAATCTTTTCGCGCAAGCGCCGCATTGTACCACAAATCGCAACCATCTTCAATGGAATTGGTTAATTAATAAGCAGTAAAGGAAAGGCTATGGGCAAAGAGAATACCACTTACGGAAGCATCCGCATTTCGCCGAACGCCATTGCTTCGATCGCCTACCGCGCCACGCTCGAATCCTACGGGGTGGTGGGACTTGCGCCCCGCAACCTGGCGGAGGGACTGGCGCACACCATCACCCACGAACCGACGCGCGGCGTCTCCGTCCGTTTTGACGGCGAACTCATTGACATTGACATCCACGTCATCATCGAATACGGGACGCGCATCACCTCGGTGGCGAACAGCGTAGCCAACACGGTCCGTTTCCACGTGGAAAAGGCGTTGGGGCTGAAGGTCAACGCGGTCAACGTCCACGTGGCGGGACTGCGCGTGAGCGATATAGACTGACATTCGGAGCGCGGACTTTTAGGCCGCAGGCGGATTGAAATCCGCACTCCGTATTTTGAGGAGCATTCATGAGTTTAGGTTCATCCGACATCCAGGCCAGGCATCTGCACGAATTACGAAACAAACCGATCGACGGCGTGGTGCTAAAGGAACTCGTTCAGGCGGGGCTGACGTGGCTTCGCACCAACCAGCAGACGGTCAACGCGCTGAACGTTTTTCCCGTCCCAGATGGCGACACAGGCACGAACATGACCTTGACGATGCAATCGGCCTGGAATGAGATTGCCGAACTTGGCACGCGTCACGTCGGCGAGATGGCCGCGGCGGTAGCCAAAGGCGCTTTGATGGGCGCACGCGGCAACTCGGGCGTGATCCTCTCGCAACTGTGGCGCGGATTCTCGCGCGGCCTGCACGGGGCGGAATTTCTGGATGGCCCGACGCTGGTGAAGGGATTCGTGGAAGCGCGCGATACGGCCTACAAAGGCGTGGTCCGCCCCGTCGAAGGGACGATCCTCACCGTGTCGAAGGATGTGGCGGCCGCCGCCGAAGCCGCCCTGAACGAGACGCAGAATCCCATCGAGATTCTGGAACGCGTCATCCCCGCGGCGGACGCGTCGGTGCAGAACACGCCCGAACTGCTCCCCGTCCTCAAGCAGGCGGGAGTGGTCGACTCGGGCGGCAAGGGACTCTTCTTCGTCCTCGAGGGGATGCTCCGCTATTTCAACGGCGACCCGCTCGACGTTCCGACTGTGAGCGTTCAGCCGATGTCGGCGATGAATCTCAAAGAGGCAATGGAGTCGGTCGAGGAAGGTCAGGATTACGAAGTCGTTGTGGACTTCTTCCCCGACAGCAAGTTTGAACTGCAATCGTTTTATGGCAAACTCGAAACGATGGGCACGTCCATTCAGGTGGGCGAGGGAGAAGGCATGTATCGCATGCACATCCACGTCCCGCTCGAGAAGCGCTACGAACCAATTGACTACATCATGGGCATTGGCACCATCACCAAAGTGGCGATGGAAAACCTGTTGGCGCAGATGGACGATATTCAAAAGGCCAAGGCCGAGAAGATCGAATTTCAACTTGTGGAACCTGGGCAGATTGCAGTGGTAGTCGTCTCGCCGGGCAAGGGACTGAGCCGCATCTTTGCCTCGCTGGGGGTGGCCGCGGTCGTGGAAGGCGGGCAGACGATGAACCCGTCCACGCAGGAGATTCTGGCCGCGTTCGAGAACCTGCCGACCGACAAGGTCATCATCCTGCCGAACAACAAGAACATCATCCTGGCCGCGAACCAGGCCAAAGAGGTGACGGTGAAACAGGTGGCCGTGGTGCCGAGCCGCACCGTCCCGCAGGGACTCTCTGCCATGCTCGCTCATAACCCGGACGGGGAGGTGGACGCGGTCGCCGAGAGGATGTCCAGGGCTCTGACCTCCGTGCGGACGGGAGAGATCACCATCGCCACGCGCACCGTCGAAATTGACGGCGTGAACGTGGAGGCGGGACAGGTCATTGCCCTGCTGGATGGCAACCTTGTCCTTTCTTCGTCCACGATTCAGGATGCTGTGATGGGATTCCTCGAAAAAGCCGAAGCCGATAAACACGAACTCATCACCTTCTATTATGGCGAAGACTTGAACCGTAACGAGGCCAACCGCATCGCGGATGTGGTGCGCGAGAAATACTCCGCACAGGAGATCGAAGTGCAGGATGGCGGCCAGCCGCATTATCCGTTCCTGATTTCGGTGGAGTAAATTTTTGGGTAGTGGTTCAAAGTAAGTGA
>DYKX01000295.1 GCA_020722375.1 Anaerolinea thermophila | reverse complement strand
GACTCGGTGACTTGACAAGGACGAAAAACGTGTTATAATAGGGGCGCAATTGGGTACGTATTGCATTACAAATCTTTCTGCAAAGGAGGCATAGCGAGACGGAAGGCTGACATCGAAAGAACGGATTCGTTGTAGGGTCTCGTGTTGCCTCCGCCGACAAGCAGGTCGGCGGTTTTGTTTCTGCCAAGTGGAACTTGACACGGGCGCCAAGTTGTGGTATAAAACCGCCCGTTCGATCAAGGGGACCTTAACAACTGAAGAGTGGTAGGAAAGCAAGCAGTTCGAAGAATCCGGATGAAACTCAAAATTGAAATCCAATGGAGAGTTTGATCCTGGCTCAGGATGAACGCTGGCGGCGTGCCTAAAACATGCAAGTCGAACGGACGCTTTGGGAAACTGGAGCGTTAGTGGCAAACGGGTGAGTAACACGTGGGTGACCTACCTCGGAGTGGGGAATAACGGTCCGAAAGGATCGCTAATACCGCATAGGCTCGGCGATTCGCTTCGTCGAGTAAAGTTCCGCAAGGGACGCTTCGAGAGGGGCTCGCGTCCCATCAGGTAGTTGGTGAGGTAACAGCTCACCAAGCCGATGACGGGTAGCTGGTCTGAGAGGACGATCAGCCACAATGGAACTGAGACACGGTCCATACTCCTACGGGAGGCAGCAGTTAGGAATATTGGGCAATGGGCGCAAGCCTGACCCAGCGACGCCGCGTGGGCGACGAAGGCCTTCGGGTCGTAAAGCCCTTTTGACAGGGACGAGTGAGGACGGTACCTGTCGAATAAGTCTCGGCTAACTACGTGCCAGCAGCCGCGGTAAAACGTAGGAGGCGAGCGTTATCCGGATTCACTGGGCGTAAAGCGCGCGTAGGCGGTTGGGTAAGTCGGACGTGAAAGCCCCTGGCTCAACTAGGGGAGGCCGTTCGATACTGCCCGGCTTGAGGATGAGAGAGGGAAGTGGAATTCCCGGTGTAGCGGTGGAATGCGTAGAGATCGGGAGGAACACCAGTGGCGAAGGCGGCTTCCTGGCTCATTTCTGACGCTGAGAGCGCGAAAGCGTGGGGAGCAAACGGGATTAGATACCCCGGTAGTCCACGCCCTAAACGATGAGGGCTGGGTGTTGGCAGGGTTTCCTGTCAGTGCCGAAGCAAACGCGTTAAGCCCTCCGCCTGGGGACTACGAACGCAAGTTTAAAACTCAAAGGAATTGACGGGGGCCCGCACAAGCAGCGGAGCGTGTGGTTCAATTCGATGCAACACGAAGAACCTTACCAGGGCTTGACATGCGCGTGGTAGGAAAAGGAAACTGGACCGACTCGCAAGAGAGCGCGCACAGGTGCTGCATGGCTGTCGTCAGCTCGTGTCGTGAGATGTTGGGTTAAGTC
>DYKX01000294.1 GCA_020722375.1 Anaerolinea thermophila | reverse complement strand
CGGCCGCGGACAGGTCCGCACGCGCATCGTAGATGGCGCCTGCGTCAGCGTGGATTCCGAGGGCAAGCCCATTTCAGAAGCGCGGCGTATCGAGGCGCTTCTCGAAAAACCGCCGAAGAAAGGAGGAAGTTCATGATCGCATGGGTCAACCTGGCGGTTTTGGTTTTTGCCTCCCTGTTCTTCCTGTATTTCTACGTGCGGAGCGTCAGCCCGGCCGCGCTGGAGAAAATGATCGGGATGCAAGCCTATCGCAAATGCGGAAGGTTTCGCGTCATCGCCGCGCTGTTCGAAACGATCACAGCCATCTGCTACGTTCTGTATCCCTTTTACCCCGTCCCGAATCCATTGCCCGACCGCTTTCCCTGGTCGTGGGGATTCTCCGCGCTCCTGGCCGCGCTGATCGGCCTGCCCAGCCTGGCGTTGATGTTCATCGGCATGAGGGACGCGGGCCGTGAAACCATGACCCCGAAAAAAGAACACGGCATGTACGGCGGCGTCTACCAAAAGATTCGCCACCCACAGGCTGTGGGCGAGGTGTTTGCCTGGCCGTGGATCGCGCTCCTGCTCAACTCGCCCTTCCTGGCTGTGTTTTCGCTGGTGTACTTCCCGATCTTTCTGGTGATGTGCCACGCGGAGGAGCAGGATTTGCTGCTTCGGTTCGGTAATGCGTACGCGGATTACATGCGCAACACCGGGGCGTTCATTCCACAGAGGAGTAAATAAATGAATGCCACTCATTCCCACATTCACCCGCCGCGCGGCTTCAGCCGCCAGATGTGGCGCCTGCCCATCTGGCTGTACCGCGCTCACCTGGGCTGGCTTCTCACCAACCACTTCCTGCTTCTCGAACACATCGGGCGCAAAAGCGGACAAGTCCGCCAGGCCGTCATCGAAATCGTCAAATATGACAAGGCCAGCGATGTTTATTACATCGTCGCGGGTTTTGGCCCCACATCCGATTGGTATCAGAATCTATTGAAAACGCCGCGCGCCAGAATCCAATCGGGGTTTCGCAAGGCAGATGTGCTGGCCGAAGTATTACCCATCGAACAGGCCGGGGACGTCTTCATGGACTACGCTCGCCGCTATCCAACCGCCATCCGCACACTGGCGAAGATCATCGGGTACGAGGTCAAAAAAGGCGAAGTGGATTATCGCGAGTTCGCCAAGGTGGTTCCCATCGTGGCGTTGAAAGTGGCGCGGCCATCCATCGCAAGATGAATCTTGCAGTACCGCAAAATTTATTTTGCGCTCACGCCTCGCAAGATGAATCTTGCGGTACTGGACACTTTGCCCTGGCGGGCAGTGCCAAGGAAATTTATTTTGCGTCTGCATCCCGCAAGATAAATCTTGCGATACATCATCGGAGGAAACAATGACACGTAAACAC
>DYKX01000109.1:2271-9143 GCA_020722375.1 Anaerolinea thermophila | reverse complement strand
TGACAGTCACTTCCGAAGTGACTGTCACGTTGCACACTCTTTACAGATGAGCCACAAGGTTTATCCTGAAGTAGAACTTCAGGATTCCGTACCGGTCTCTCCTGTATAATTAGACCAACCATGACCGAAAAACTCATCCTTGTCACCGGCGCGACGGGCTACGTGGGCGGACGTCTCGTGCCGCGCCTGCTCGAGGCGGGCTACCGCGTCCGCTGCCTTGTGCGCGACCCCGCGCGGCTGGAGGGACGTCCCTGGCTGAAACAGGTGGAAGTCGTCACCTGCGACATGAGCAAACCCACGCGCGCCGCGGAGTTGATGCGCGGCGTCTCGGCCGCGTACTATCTCATCCACGGCCAGCAGGGCGGATGGGACAATGCCGAGTACGATCTACAGATCGCGCGGAATTTTGCCGCGGCCGCGGAACAGGCCGGCGTGGAACGCATCATCTACCTCGGCGAACTGGTGGACCCGACGGCGCGTCTTTCGCCCTATCTGCGTTCGCGCCACGAGACGGGGTCGCAGTTGCGCTACAGCCATGTCCCTGTGACGGAATTCCGCGCGGGCATGATTGTTGGTTCTGGCTCCGCGCTTTTTGAAATGATCCGTTACATCAGCGAGCGACAGCCGATCTTTGTATGCCCGGCCTGGTATTTTTCGGAGGCACAGCCCATCGCCATCCGTGATGTGCTTTCGTATCTCATCGCCGCGCTGGACTCACCCGAATCGGTGGGACGCGTCATCGAGATCGGCGGTCCGACCCGCCTCACCTACGCGGACATGCTGCTGGGTTACGCCAAAGAGCGCGGGCTGAAGCGGCGGCTGATCCGCACGCCGTTCTACGCGCCGCGGCTTTCGGCGTATTGGGCGCACATGGTCACGCCGATCCACTGGCGCGTCGTCTTGCCGCTCATCGAAGGTCTGCGCGCCAACCTCATCGTCAGGGATGAAGCGGCAAAGCGTCTCTTCCCGCAAATCCAGCCCATCGACTTCCAGACCGCCGTCCACCTCGCGCTGGGACGCATCCAACGCGACGATGTGGAGACGTCCTGGTCCAACGCGCTGGTCACCGTGATGGGCAACGTCAGGCCGTACACACTCAGCGTCGAAGACGGCATGTACATCGAGACGCGGCAAATGCTGGTGGACCTGCCGCCCGAAACGGTGTTCCGTTCCTACACGGGGATCGGCGGCGAGCGCGGCTGGCTCTTCATGGATTGGAGTTGGGCCCTGCGCGGCTGGCTCGACAAACTCGTCGGCGGCGTGGGACTGCGCCGCGGCCGCCGTCATCCCGACGAGATCCGCGCGGGCGAGTCGCTCGATTTCTGGCGCGTGGAACAGGTGGAGCAAAACCGCCTCATGCGCCTGCGCGCCGAGATGAAATTGCCGGGCAAGGCCTGGCTCCAGTTCGAATCTACCCCCCAGGAAGGGAAAACCCTGCTGACCGTCACCGCGTATTTCGCGCCGCATGGCTTTTTTGGTTTTGCCTACTGGTACACCATGTGGCCGTTCCACAAATTCATCTTCGACGGCCTGACGCGCGGCATCGCCTCGCGGGCGCGGGTGTTATCCCACTCGTATGCGTGACCAACTCATCCTTGTGACCGGCGCGACGGGCTACATCGCCAGCCGATTGATTCCCCGACTGCTGGACGCGGGACACCGCGTCCGCGCGCTGGCGCGTAACCCGCGTCAACTCGACGGGAGGGCGTGGTCCCGTCTCGTGGACGTTGTCCCCGCTGACGTGATGGACGCGGCCAGTCTCGCGCCCGCGCTGGAGGAAGTCCACACCGCGTATTACCTCATCCACAGCATGTCGAGCGGACGCGGCTACACAGAAAAGGAACTCGAAGGCGCGCACAACTTCTCGTCCGCGTGCGAGGCGGCGGGCGTGAAGCACATCATCTACCTCGGCGGGCTGGCCGATCCTGAACAGCACATCGCGCCGCATATGCGTTCGCGCATCGAGACGGGTCGCGTCCTGCGCGAGGGACGGGTACCCGTTACCGAGTTCCGCGCGGGCGTCATTGCAGGTGAGGGGTCCTTCTCCTTCGAGATGATCCGCTTTATGACGGAGTTGTTCCCCCTCGTCCCTGGCCCAACATGGTTGAACAACCGCTCCCAACCGATCGCCGCCCAAAACGTGATTGATTATCTGATGGCCGCGCTCGATAATTGGAATGGCCACGGGCAGGTCTTCGAAATCGGCGGCCCGCAGATTTTTCTCTACAAGGACCTCATGCTTCAATATGCGCGGGTCCGCGGCCTGAAGCGCAAGATGATCCTCCTCCCGTATATTCCGCTGTGGTTCATGGCCTGGGGCGTGGGGCTGATGACGCCTGTCCCGCGCCGAATCGCCCACGCGTTGATCGGCGGCCTGTCGGCGGATAGCGTCGTCCAGCATCCCGAAGCGTGGACGGTGTTTCCCGAAGTCAAATTGATTGGATTCACCGAAGCCGTGCGAGACGCGCTCGCGCATCTCCACCCCGCGCACGTCGAACGCGTCTGGAAATCGGACGAGCATCTCGCATCGCTCAAGCACGAAGGGTTTTTCATTTTGCATCGGGTGGTGCAGGATGGAATCCCGCATTCCTCAAACGTGAAAGAACCCCTTTTTTCGCCGCCGAAAAACTGGCAGGTTGAATCCAACGAACCATTGCAAATCCTGCTTCATCGCCCCCAATCCTTTGGCGAGGAATGGATCGAACAGCGCGCTGCAGGGCGGGATATTATCTCGACCTGCTTCTTCGTCCCGCGCGGCCTCGGCGGATTCCTTTACTGGTATTTGTCTTATCCATTTCGCGTCCTCTTCTTTCGCGGGTGGTGGCACATTTGTAAGTGATGAACCTTCACGATCTGCGACCTTGGAACGCGAATGACGCAAATGGGCGAATTCTACGAATGAAATTAGAAGAAATTCGCGACATTCGCTCATTCGCGAAATTCGCATTGAGAAACGTCGCTTACTTTGTAACCACTACCCTTTCGCGAACTCCTCAAGCGCCCGCATAAGAACAAATGAACAAACCCATCCCCTCCTTCCTCCTTCATCCTTCATCCTTCATCCTTTTTCTTGCGCTTCTCCTCCTCTTCGCCTTCCTCGTCCCTCTCCCCATTCCTCCCTACCTCGACTTTCAAGTTCTCTATCACGCGGATCTCGGCCTCACGCAGGGCATTGCCCTCTACGACCGCGTCGGTTAAGCGGAGATGATCGCGCGCCTCGCGGGCGTCACTGCCGGGCAGGTCTTCGTCCTGCCGTTTCCTTATCCGCCGTGGTACGCGCTCGCGACCCTCTTTCTTGCATGGCCTCCCGTCGAAATCGCGGCGCGCCTGTGGTTTGGCCTCAACCTGTCCATGCTGCTCGCATCCGCATGGTTGCTGACCGACAACTGGAAGCCAACCCCCCGCCTCGCGTCATTTCTGATCGCCATCATTTTCATTCCCGTCATCGGCAGTCTCTACGTGGGACAGTTCGTCTTCCCCGTTTTGCTCGGCGCTTCGTTAATGACGTTCGCGTTGCGCCGCGAAAACGTCCCTCTGACCGCCCTCGCGGCCGCGCTCCTGACCTTCAAACCGCATCTGGGCGGACCTCTCGCGGGCGCGGCCCTCATCTGGCTTTTCCTCCGCCGCGATGACTTCTCCCGCCGCGCCGTCCGAGCGATCCTCCTCACCGCTGTTTTTCTCTTCGCCCTCGGTTTTCTCGCGGACCCCGCCTGGCCCGTCAATTATCTTCACTCGCTCCTCGACTTTCGCGAGGTGCCTGGCGTTTCCTCGTGCGGACTGTGCGCCAGCCTGCCCGTGGGTCTCGTGGCCCTCTTCAGCGGTCAAACCGACATCGGCCCCGCCCTCCCGCTTGGTGCGGCGCTGTTCGTCATCCTGTTCGCCGCGTTGATTTTCCTGCGCCGCGAGATATTCCGCGAACCCGCGTCCCTCGTTGCCGCGTCCATGCTGGCGACCCTGCTCGCGGACCCGTACCTGCTCAACTACGATTTTTCGCTCCTGCTTGTGCCGCTGTTCATCCTTGCCTCCTCCGCCCGCCGCGCGGACTGGCCCTGGATCTCACTTGCCTATCTCCTGCCCTCGTTGTTGCTCGGTCTCTTCGGCCGCGGCGGAAGTCTGTACTTGCCGCTGGCCGTCTTGTTACTTTTGTCACTGCAAGTTACGCGCGCAAATTCCATTGACGTTTCCTCGCGCGAAACATAAAATTCATTTAATCGAATATCGGCCAGCCTGCGGCGAAGCCAGTGAGATTCTGGCGCTGTCCCGCAACTGTGAGCGTCAGCGGATTCTGCTGGCGCGGGCGCTGTGCCAGCCCACGCCCATTCTGCTGTTGGACGAGCCGACCGCGCATCTCGATCTGCAATATCAAGTCAGCCTGTTGGAGTTGGTGCGAAACCTCGTCCGCGAGGATAATCTCGCGGTGCGGATCGCCCTGCATGATTTGAATCTCGCCGCCCGTTATGCGGACCGCGTCGCGCTGATGGTGGCGGGAAAAATCACCGCGCTCGGCCCCCCGCGCGAGGTGCTGACCCCCGAATTAATTTCTCATGCGTATTGTCTGCCCGTGGAAGTGGTGGAGCATCCGTTGAGCGATTCCCCGCTGGTTTTGCCGCGCTGAAATTATTTTTCCTCCCTCAAAATGTAATACGTGTTTTTTCCTTTTCCCTGCCGAACAATCAATCCCAATTCGATCAACTTGTTGAAATCCAATCGCCGCGTCGGTTTGGCGCGTTTCACTAATCCAGCATAATCGCTGTCGGAGATGAATCCTTTTCGAGCGATGAAATCAAGAATGGCCTTGTGATATGGTTTCAATTCTGTTTGGGGAGTGAGAGAGGGACGAGGGAGTAACTTTTCAACTCTCAACAATTCATCCAGGATGCCGCCAGTAAAATATTCCAGCCAGGGAGTGAAGTTGATTTTCGATGCGATGTCATAATAATTTCCCCGAATGCCGACCGTTTCAAAATAGCGCGTTACATTCTGGTTGTAATAGTTCTCAAAACTGAACAGGTTGAAAGTGTTCAATCCCATATCTGCCAACAGGATTTTTGTAAGCAGGCGCGTCGTCCTGCCGTTTCCATCCATGAAGGGATGGATGACAACCATTTGCTTGTGGAAAAGCCCTGCGAGAATCAACGGGTCTATTTTTTGACTGTCCGCCTGAACAAACTTAAGCAGATCATTCATCAAGGCAGGCACATCGCTCGCATCGGGCGGCCAGTAGACGGTCTTTCGCAAACGAGGATCGTTCACAAACACGGGGTCAGAGCGCAGTTTGCCAGATTGGCTGGCAGGCAGTAACCCGGCCGTCACCTTTTTTTGGATTTGCAGAATCAAATTCAGCGAAAGCGGAACCCTTCCTGTTTCCAGTCTGGTGTTGATGTCTTTCAATACCTCGTTGTAATTCAACACTTCACGTTCGCTGTCGCGGATATTCTGCGGATGATTTTTCAGTATTCGTTTAACATCCGTGAGCGGCAGTGGATTTCCCTCTATGCTTGTGGACGCGTAACTCGAAACAGCCTCCGCCGTTTTTTGTAATTCCACCAAAACCACTTGCGGAAATTGCCGCTGATTGAGACTTTGCACAAGGCTATAGACGCGCTTGATGTTTTCCAGCAGGGCATGTGTAATGGAGTACTTTGGATTGAACATTAGCCGAATTATAGTCGAATAATAGTCGAATCGGGTCTGCCCTCCAGCCAATTACCCCTTCGGCGGCGGGGCGTCCTTGTCGTAGACGAACACCTGCACGTCGAGATTCTCTTTCAGTAAATCCATCACAGGTTGGAAGGTCGCGTCTTTGATGGTTTGGATGTCTCCCGCGGGCGCAAGCACGGTGAGACGCGCTTCCTCGTCCGAAATTTTGGCGGTCTTGACCTCCGCACTGGCGGATGCGTGTTTGACAATGGCGGTCATGTTTTGGATGGCGTCGTCGAGGGTCATGTGTGCTCCGTGAAATCGGATCGCGGATTTCAATCCGCAAGGTGGCGGACTGAAGTCCGCGCTCCGATATTCCGCGCTCCGATATTCTATTTCACAAAATAGATGGTCGAAATGATAATGCCAATTGTCACCACCGTCCACCTCAGCGTGGACGGTTTGATTCGGCCCGCGAGTTTTCCGCCCAGCGTCCCGCCGAGGAGCGCGCCGATTGCCATCACAATCGCCAGCGGCCAGTTGACCTGTCCCGAAAAGACGAAGAAGACCGCCGCGGCCATGTTGACCGCGAAGGCGATGGCCTGTTTGAGGGCGTTGAGGCGCGTCAACGAATCTTCGAGGGTGAGGCCGAGGGCGGAGAGGACGATCACGCTCAGGCCCGCGCCGAAGTATCCGCCATAGATGGAGGCGAGCCCAACCGCGAGCGAGGAGAAGGCTGGGGAGGCCGAGCCCGCGTCGGGTCGGTGGAGGCGGCGCGTCATCCAACTGCGGACGGGGTCCTGGATGGCGAGCAGTCCTGAAGCGAGGAGAATCAGCCAGGGGACGAGGTCGGTGAAGAGTTTTTCGCCCGTCTGCAACAACAGCCAGCCGCCGAGGATGCCGCCGAGAGCGGCCGCGGGCAGGATGATCCACAGGCGTTTGCTTTGGCCTGCGAGGTCTTTTTTCTGCGCCAGCGTCCCGCCGAGGTAGCCGGGCGAGAGCGCCACGGTGTTGGTGACGTTGGCAGAGACGGCCGGGACTCCCAGCGCGACCAGCATGGGGAAGGTGATGAGCGTGCCGCCGCCTGCCAGGGCGTTGACCGCGCCCGCGGCGAGGGCGGACAGCGCGGCGAGGAGGAATTGGAGGAGGGTGGGCATGGGGCAAGTATACATTGGTGATTGGTAAATGGTAATTGGAGATTGGAGATTTGACTCCCTCCCCCATTTTCGTTC
>DYKX01000109.1:0-2171 GCA_020722375.1 Anaerolinea thermophila | reverse complement strand
ATTGGAGATTTGACTCCCTCCCCCATTTTCGTTCTTTGAAAATGGGGGAGGGTCGGGGAGGGGGTTGGGTGGGGGTATAATTTTGCCAGCACATCCAGCCACTCGCGAGGGACACCATGGCCGAATCAAAAAAGAGAAACTGGGAAACGCCGCAGATCCTGTCCGACCTGCCATTACGGGAAACGGACACGGCTCATTTTCACTTCGATGAATTTGCCGCGACATTGGCAAGGTTGGTCGCAGACCCATCCACGCGCACGCCGTTGACCATCGGCGTCAGCGGCGCGTGGGGATCGGGCAAGACCACCCTGCTTCAGCGTGTGCAGACTTTGCTCGATACGCGCGGCAAGCAGGGAAAACCGTTCTTCGCCAACGCGGACGAATCCGCCGACAAGTTCCGCAAAACCAAAACCGTCTGGTTCGACGCGTGGAAGTACAACGAAGAGAGCGAATTGCTGGTGGCGTTGGTGCGCGTGATTTTGGGGGCGATGAAAAAGGACAGCCTGAAAAACAAAGTCAAAGCCATTTGGGAAGACCCGACACAACCAAAATATGATTTGTTGAGCATGTTCGTCAACGCCTTCCAGTTGAAGTTTGGCGGGCTGGGCGCGGAATTTCAAATCAAACTCGATCCCCAGGGACACAAGGAAGAATCGCCTTTTGCCTCTCACACCGCGTTCTTCGATCATTTCGACGAAGCCTTCGAGCGTTTGCTGGCCGCCTGGGTGCATGGCAAGGATTACGAAAAAATTCGAGAGGATGAGGGCGCGCTGGTGGTTTTCATTGACGATCTCGACCGCTGCCTGCCCGAAAAAACAGTGCAGGTTTTGGAAACCGTCAAACTCTTTCTCGACAAGCCTGGCTGTGTCTTCCTGATTGGCGCGCATACACAGGTGGTTCAGGAAGCCGTTACCAAATTCTACGTTGGCATGACCGCCGAGACCGCCTCCGACTATCTCGAAAAGATTATCCAACTGCGCTTCGAACTACCGCCCATTCTCGAAGACCAAATGGGCGATTTCGTGACCGCACAGGGATTGCCGCCTGCCGCCCTCGAACATTGGGAGACCATCGTGGCGGGCGCGGAGATCAACCCGCGCAAGGTGAAAACCTTCCTCAACGATCTGGGTCTGGCATGGTCCTTGCTCGTCAATTCGGGACAGGCCAAGAATGTGGAACGCGCCGACTTCACCCGCTGGCAGGTGTTGATGCGCGCCGCGCCGGAATCGTTTAAAGGCGAAATTCATAACCCCGGGCTGGACGCGGAACTGCGCTTCCAATTTGTGCAGCGCGCCCTGGCCTGGGCTGGCGGGGACGTTGATGCGGCCAAGATCATCGAAGAGTTTCCGTTTGCAAAAAACCGCCGCTTAAAGAACACCCTGAGAAAGATCGGCGCTTTTGGTCCCCGCTTCGACGCAAAAGTACTGGACGCTTTTATTCACCTCGTTGCGCCGCCCAAGCCGCCCGCACCTGAAAAAGTTCCAGCGGCGGCGAAAGAAGCCGTTGTAAAAGAAGTTCTGGAAGCGCCAAAGGAAGTTATCGAGCAGGAGGCATTGCGCGATGTGAGCATCATCGAAAAAGGCGCGCGGCGCGAAGTCGCTGTATCAGGGCGCGCCGGTGCGCAAATCTTTGGCGGGATTTCCTTCGTCTTCGTGCCGAAGGGAAAATTCCTGATGGGTTCGCGCGAGGACAACAAACTGGCTTACGATAGCGAAAAGCCCCAACACACGGTTGAAATTCTGCGTGATTTTTGGATTGGACAATATCCCGTCACCAACGAACAATATGATTTGTTCGTGCAGGCTAAAGGCGGCATGCATCCGGTGAGCAATTGGCAGAAGAAGAAAAACCATCCCGTAGTGAATGTTTCATGGAATGACGCGCAGGCCTATTGCAAATGGCTGAACGGGCAAATTCAGAATTCAGAATTCAAAATTCAGAATTTGGAAATTCGCCTGCCCACCGAAGCCGAATGGGAAAAGGCCGCGCGCGGCGAATTCGGCTTCGAGTGGCCGTGGGGCAACGAGTTCGATAAGAACAAATGTAATTCAAGCGAAGGAGGCAAAGGCGGGACGACCCCCGTCGGCGCATATTCCGCCCTCGGCGGCGACAGCCCCTACGGCGCGGCGGATATGGTTGGCAATGTCTGGGAGTGGACGCAAAGCCTGTTC
>DYKX01000004.1:30121-44070 GCA_020722375.1 Anaerolinea thermophila | reverse complement strand
TGTACCTGTTTACATGTGTACCTGTCTACGTGTATACTTACCCCATGCTCCTCACCATTGACCTCGGCAACACCAACCTGACCATCGGCCTCTACGAAGGCGAGACGCTCGTGCGCCACTGGCGGCTGGCCACCGAGGATGCGCGCATGCCCGATGAATACGGCCTGCAACTCCTCGGTCTGCTCACGCACATCGGCAAGACACCCGCCGACTTGACGGGAATCTGCCTCGCCTCGGTCGTCCCGCCGTTGACAGGGCGCGTGGCGCAGGCCTGCCGTGAGTATCTAAAGTGCGAGCCATTGATCGTGGACGCGGGCGTCAAGACGGGCATCAGAATCCGCTACGAAGACCCGCGCGCCGTCGGCGCGGACCGCGTGGCCGACGCGGTGGCCGTCCACACGTTGTACGGCGGTCCTGCTTGTGTGATTGACTTTGGCACCGCCACCACCTTCAACGCCGTCACCGCCGACGGTCAATACCTCGGCGGCGCCATCACTGCGGGCATCAACCTGGCCGCCGACGCGCTCTTCACGCACACCGCCAAACTCGCCCGCGTCGACATCCAGCGCCCTCCCTCGGTCATCGGCCGCAACACCGTCCACGCCATGCAATCGGGTCTGCTTTTCGGTTACGTCAGCATGGTCGAAGGCATGGTCGCCCGCTTCCGCAAGGAACTCGGCAAGGACATGAAGGTCATCGCCACGGGCGGACTGGCAGAAATCGTCGCGAAGGAAACCGACATCATCCAAATCATCGCGCCCTGGCTCACGCTCGACGGTCTGCGCATCATCTGGGAAATGAATCACTAATCCCCCTGAATTTCGGAAATACCAAGCCGATTCTTTAGCCACAGATTTTCTTCGGCAACTCCTTGAAACTACTTATGAGCCAAATCATCATCCCCGCCGCCCGCGCCTCCCAAATCTGGCAGAGCGGACTCAATCTCCTCGGGACTTTGGCCTGCTTCAAGCCGATCCACCACATCATCGAATTCGGGAGGCAGGTCTTCGCCCATTTCCCTTCCCATTTTTCGCATCATCTTTCCGAGCGCCTTCGGGTCGTCTTCTAGACCTTCGAGATTCCCCATTTCACTTTCCAGCGAATCGAAGCGCGACTCGTCCGATTTCGCGATGCGGACGCGCGTCATCCGTCGGCGCGTGTTGACGCTTCCACAGTGCGAACAGGCCGCGGGTTTTTTGCCGTATTCGCTGTAGGTCAGGAAGATCTCGAAGCGTTGTTTGCAGTCATTACAGATAAAATCGTAAGTAGGCATAACGCTATTTTAACGCGAATGGCGCGAATAACGCAAATTTCATTTCACCATAAAAGATTGGCGGCATTCGCACATTCGCGGTATTCGCGTTGATAATTCACATCCACCGATGGGCCATATGCTCTTGAGGTTTCAGGTACAATAGCCCCCATGCCATCCGAACACAACTTTGACCTGCCGCGTCCGCGTCCCCTGCTCATCGTCATCTCCGGCCCCTCGGGCGTGGGCAAGGATACCGTCATCCAGCGCATGAAAGAGCGCGGCCTGCCGTTCCATTTTGTCGTCACCGCCACCACGCGTCCCAAACGCCCAAATGAAGTGGACGGCAAGGATTACATCTTTGTCTCGAAGGAAGAATTTGCCCGCATGATCGAAGCGGACGAGTTGATCGAATACGCCATCGTCTATGGTGACTACAAGGGGCCGCCCAAAACGAAGGTGCGCGAGGCCCTCGCCAGCGGCCAGGATGTGATCCTGCGTCTCGATGTGCAGGGCGCGGAGACCATCCGCAAACTGGCGCCTGAGGCCCTGCTCATTTTCCTCACCACCGAAAGTGAGGACGAACTGGTGCGCCGCCTCGAGACGCGCAAGACCGAGACCGCCGAGGAACTCAAACTTCGCATCGCCACCGCCCGCAAGGAACTCCAGCGCATCGAAGCCTTCGACTACGTTATCGTCAACCACGACTTCCACCTCGACGAAACCGTGGACACCATCCGCGCCATCATCGAGGCGGAACATCATCGCGTGAAACCGCGCCAGGTGACTCTGTGAACGAATACCCCGCCTCCTCTCCCGACGTTCAGCCGGGCGCGCCCGCCCCGGGCCACATCGCTCTTCGGCTTCCGTCTACTTCTCCGCGCGTGACCTATACCATCCTCGGGCTGACGATCTTCGTCTACCTGTTACAACTCGGCTCACAGTTTCTCACAGGCTACGACCTGCCAATCATGTTCGGCGCCAAAGCCGGTGACTTAATCCGCGAGGGGCAGATCTGGCGGCTCATCACGCCCATCCTTCTGCACGGATCGCTCTGGCATATTGGTTTCAACATGTACGCCCTCTTCAGTTTTGGCACGGGACTGGAGCGCCGCTTTGGACACTTCCGCTTCCTCGCGCTGTACTTGTTGGCGGGGTTTTCTGGCAATGTATTATCGTTTCTCCTGACGAGCGGGGTTTCGGTCGGCTCGTCCACCTCCATTTTTGGATTGATCGCGGCCGAAGGGATTTTCCTCTACCAGAATCGAAAACTGTTTGGCGAAGAATCGAAGCAGGCCATCGGAAATGTCATCTCGGTGGCGGTCATCAATCTCGTCATCGGCTTTTCGAGCGGCGGCCTGATTGACAACTGGGGACACATCGGCGGCCTGCTGGGCGGACTGCTCTTCGCCTGGTTCGGCGGCCCGCTCTGGCAGGTGGAGGGCATCTATCCCCTGCTCCGCCTCGTGGATAAACGCGAGAGCCGTGATGTGATTCTCGGCGCGGCGGCCGTGTTGATCGTTTTTGGGGGACTGGCCATCCTGGGAATGACATCCCTGACTGTTCCATAGGAGTTCGCGAGCAGTTGCACCCCTGGCGCTGCCCGCCAGCGCAAGTGTGCGAGCCATTCAACAGTGGAACTGCTGACAAAACACGTAACGTGTTTGGCGCAAATCTTTAAATCAAAACGGCAGACACATTGAAAGCGCCTGCCGTTTTTTATGCGTTGTTTTTTTACGTGTTGTGCGCCAGGCGGGGATCCAGCGCATCGCGCAGACCGTCACCCAGCAGGTTGAAGGACAGCACCGTCAGCATGATGGCAAAACCAGGCAGGAAGACCAGGTGCGGCGCGGTGAAGACCTGATTGCGCTCCGAGCCAAGCATGGAACCCCACTCAGGCATGGGAGGCTGCGCGCCGAGACCGAGGAACGAAAGCGCGGCCGCGTCGAGGATGGCGGTAGCAATGCCGAGCGTGCCCTGCACGATGAGCGGCGTCATCGCGTTGGGCAGGATGCGGCGGAACAAAATGTCAAAGTTGGAACCGCCCAGGGCACGCGTGGCCGACACATAGTCCATTTCGCGAACCGAGAGGACGGAGGCGCGCACGACGCGCGCGTAGGAGGGGATCGAAACGATGCCGATCGCCAGCAGGGCGTTCGTCAGGCCGGGACCAAGCACGGTCACGATGGCAATCGCCAGCAGGAGGGAGGGAAACGCCAGCAGGACATCCATGACGCGCATAATGACATTGTCCACCCAGCCGCCAAAGTATCCGCTCAGCGCGCCGAGGATGGTGCCGATGATAATGGCAAAGGTGACGGTCGAGAGGCCGATCCAGAGGCTGACGCGCGTGCCGTATAGCAGGCGGCTGAACTCGTCGCGCACGTTGCCGTCTATGCCGGCAATGTGTTGGGGCTGGTCGTCGGGACAGCCAAACATGTGGATGCAGGGAGCCTGTCGTTGTTTGACCGGTTCCACGCCAATCAACACTTTGAGAGGATCATACGGCGCAATCCATTGGGCAGTGAGGGCGATGACGACCAGAATCCCCAGAATGACCATCCCCACCATCGCGGAGCGGCGACGGAACAGGCGCCGCCACGTGATCCGCCACAGGCTGACCGATTTGATGGACATGACCTCGGCATCGAGGGTGGCAACTTTATTTTCCTGGTTCATGTTCGATTCCTAATTCAGGCGGATGCGAGGGTCGAGATAGGCGTAGGAAATATCCACGATCAGGTTGAGCGCCACAAAGAAGATCGCGATCACCACGGTAAATGCCTGCACAATACCATAATCGCGGGCGGTGATGGCTTCGTAGAGGGTGCGTCCCACACCGGAGAGGCCGAAGATGGTTTCGGTGAGAACCGCTCCGCCGAGTAAACTTCCCAGTGAGAGACCGATGACAGTCACCAGCGGCAGGAGCGAATTGCGAAAGGCGTGTTTGAGCACCACGTTTCGAAAGGCCAATCCCTTGGCGCGGGCGGTGCGGATGTAGTCCTGACCGAGAACATCCAGCATGGCCGAACGCGTCATGCGGGCGATCAACGCCATCGGGATGGTCCCCAGCGCCACGGCAGGCAGGATCATATGCTGGAGCGCATCTTTGAGCAGTTTCCAATTGCCGGTCAACAAGGCATTCAGGATGTTCATGCGGCTGATAAAATCAAAGATGCCCGCCAGAAAACTTCCCTCGGGGAAGGTCCACCCCCACACTTCAGTGAGTGCGGGACTGGGAATGCCCGGACTGATCCGTCCGGAGGGAGGCAGCCAGAAGGGTGTATCTTTGAGCAATAAGGAGAAAACATAGGCCAACATTAAACCCAGCCAGAATACCGGCATGGAAACGCCAATATTGGCCCAGACCATGGTTACCACATCTATCCAGGAATTATGCTTTACGGCGGAAATGATTCCAAGAGGCACCCCGATAATAATGGCGATGATGAGCGCCGAAAAACTGAGTTCCACCGTGGTGGGAAGGCGTTCGGCGAGAAGCCGCGTAACCGGCAGCCCAAAGCGGAAGGATTGTCCAAACTCACCGCGGGTCACCTCTTTAAGATAAATTCCAAATTGTGTCAGGATCGGTTGATCCAACCCCTTTTCCTTGATGAAGCGCTCACAGACCGCGTCCGTGGCTTTTTCACCCAAAATTGCGCGGCATGGGTCGCCCGGAATGACGCGCGCCAGGGCAAATGTGACCAGCAATATGCCAAATAAGACGGGAATGGAAGCAAAAATGCGCCGTAAAATATATTGAATCATCGGTTTCCCTTTGTGAATACGGGATGGCGGTATGCCGCCATCCCGTATTTCTTACACGTACAGGTTACGATTTACTCGCCGGGTTTCTTCATCAGGCCCCAGAGGTAGTCGTAGTACTCCCACAGGTTGGTGTTGCCAACGTGGAAGGGCGACGCAATGTTCAGGCCCATGTTGAAGGTGGCGACCACATCGTAGGCGTCGAAGGTCGAGCCGTCGTGGAATTTGACATCCTGGCGCAGGGTGCAGGTCCAGACCGTCAGATCCTCGTTCGGTGTGCAGGATTCGGCCAGAACGGGCTCCACGGCAGTGCCGTTGATCTCGTAGCCGTAGAGCGACTGCATCACCTGCTCGCAAGCGCGCAGGGATTCGCCATCGGTCTCATCGGCGCAGAACATGCTGATGGGTTCGGCGTTCTGCATCCAGACGAAGACATCACGCCCACCGGGATCGGTGTGTGCAAACATTTCGCTGGTCAGCGGGCTGGCCTGCGGGTTGACAACGTCCGCGCGATAGGCAACCGCGGAACCGCCGTGCGCAATCGGGACCATCGGGACCAGTTCGCGGATGGCGTTGTTGGCCTGGGTGTAAATCGGGGCAGCCTCGGCAGGATCAGCAATGGTCGCGCCGAGCGCAATCGGTTCGTAGATTTCAGGCGGAATCACGCCAAACTGCTGGGTGCTCTGGCCAAAGTGGTAATCAAGGAAGTTGGTGATGTGCGGATAGTCCGCGCCCCAACCGAGCAGGTACAGACCGTCGAGACGACCAGCGCCAGACTCTTCGATGAACGCGCCGGATTCCATGACCACGATCTCAGCGTCGATGTTCAGGTTGGCTTTCAACTGCGCCTGGATATCCTGCGCAACGTTGCCCACCTGGGGCAGATAGCCGCGGACCACGTCGCGATAGTACAGTTTGGTCTTGAAGCCATCGGGGTAGCCGGCATCGGCAAGCAGGGCCTTGGCGGCCTCCACGTCGAAGGCATACCACGCTTCGCCCTCGCAGGCGTTCGGGATGGAGCACGGGGTAAAGTGGCTGGCAACCTCGGAGCCCTTCGGGTAGAAGGTATCCACAATGCGCTGGCGGTCAATGCCCATGGCAATCGCCTGGCGGACCTTCACATTATCGAACGGCGGGAAGGTGTTGGTCATGCCAACGTAGAAGATGTTCAATGCCGGGCGCAGGGCGAGTTGCAGGTTCGCATCACCCTGAATGGTGGCAAAGTCATCGGGACCGGGGTTATCGAAACCGTCAATCGTGCCAGCCTGGAGTTCCAGGAGGCGGGCGGCGGATTCAGAGGACCAGCGGAAGACCAGCGTATCGGCCTTCGGAGCCTCACCGTAGTAATCAGGATTCTTCACGAAGGTGATGCTGTCGCCGCGTTTCCATTCGCTGACCATGTACGGGCCGGTGCCGATGGGCTTCTCGAGACCATCGCTGGTACGGGCAGTCTCGCCAGCGGTCGACTCGATCCACTCTTCGGGATAGATGGCAAACGGGCTGAAGGCGATCTTCGAGAGGAAGGCGGGATCCGATTTGCACAGCGTGAACTTCACGGTGTAATCGTCAACAGCCTCAATTGCCTTGAAGAAGCCGGTGTAGCCATTTCCGCACTCGGCCACAGTCAGGGAGCCGCGCTCATAGGTCGCAACGGGAATATCAGGAACCGGGGTGGGTTCGGCGGTGGGCGCCTCGGTGGCCGGAACTTCCGTGGCCGGGGCTTCAGTCATCGGGGCCTCGGTCATCGGGGCCTCAGTGGGTTTCGGGCCGCAGGCCGCCAGAATCATGCTGGCGAGCACGAGCACCGAAAGCAGAGCAAACAGTTTCTTGTTCACGTTTCTCTCCTCCAGTTTGAGAGTTTGGGTAAGGTGACGAACTTATGGACGAACGGCAACAATGTTTGGGACTTTCACCTCCTTTCCAATCAAACGTGCAAATAGCGTCAAAATTATACAGCAAAATTCGCCATTCCTGCACGGGGTTGTCGTTTTGGCTGGTTATCGAATAAGACCTTACCAGACAGGCAATTAAATTTATATTTTACAAAGTTTTCACGGATTTGCCACCTCCCCTGGTATTGTGATCCGAGTGGCGTTTTCTTTAATACACAGGAAGCGGCATGCCCGCACCATTCAATGGGACATCCTTTGGATTCGACGTCCATACGCCGGGGATGACTGTCCCGCAGTGTGGACATTTCCCCGCCTCCGTAATTCGGTACGCGCGGACCCGGTAGCCGCGTCGCTCGACGACCGGCCGATTGCACCCCGGGCAGAACGTGTCCTCGTACTCGCCCACCCGCCCGGGCAAATTCCCCGCGTAGACGAAGTGCAGTCCCGCCTCGCGGCCAATATCCGCCGCGCGTTGGAGTGTGAGCGCGTCCGTGTTGTCATGGTCGGTCATCTTGTAATCCTGATGGAAAGCCGTCACGTGCCAGGGAATGTCGGGGGAGAGTCCCGCGAGAAAACGCGCCGCGTCCCAAAGTTCAGCATTGGAATCGTTGAAGCCGGGGATGACCAGCGTCACCACCTCCACCCACAGTCCCATCTCGCGCGCCCGTTTGATCCCATCCAGCGTGTTTTGCAAAACGCCGCCTAGTTTGCGATAGTTTTTGTCGTTCATGGATTTCAAATCCACTTTGTACGCGTCGAGGTAGGGACGCAAATACTCCATCACCTCGGGCGTGTTGTTGCCGTTGGAGACGTAGGCGCACTTGAACCCCGCGGCCCTGGCCTCCTTAAAAATTGCCGCGGCCCACTCGCTGGTGATGAGCGGCTCGTTGTACGAGGAGACCACCACCGAGGCCCGCGTCCGCCGCGCCGCCTCCACCATTTGCGAAGGCGAAATCCTGCGGATCAAACTCACCGAAGAATCCGACTGCGGGTCGCGCATGGCCTGTGATGTGTACCAGTTTTGACAGAATCCACAATGGAAATCGCAACCGAGCATTCCAAAGGTCAAGGCGGTCTCGCCGGGCAGAACATGGTTGAAAGGTTTCTTCTCGATGGGGTCGGCCTGCAAGGCGGCCACGTAACCGAACGGCACGCGCAACTCTCCTCCCTGATTGAACCGCACCTGACAGATGCCGCGCCGGCCTTCACGGATCAGGCAGCGGTGTCCGCAAGCCGCACAGCGCACCGCGCCATCCGCTTCCTTTGTATACAAGTCCCCCACCCGGGTCAATTGGTCCAGCACTTCAGCAATGCTCATACCGTATAATATACCGCATGTTCAGCCTCGTGATACAAGCCGGCGGACAGTCCACGCGCATGGGCGAGGACAAGGCGCTCAAGCCTTTTCTCGGGCGGCCGCTCATCCAACATGTGATCGAGCGGCTCGCTCCCCTCGCGGATGAAATCCTCGTGACGACGAACCGTCCCGAAGACTACGCCTTCCTCGGTCATCGCCTCGTCCCGGACCTCGTGCCGGGGCGCGGCTCCCTGGGCGGACTCTACACGGCGGTCGCGTCTGCCGCCTCGCCCATCGTGGCGGTCGTCGCCTGCGATATGCCGTTCGCCAGCGCGCCGCTCCTCGAAACCGCGACCCGCATCATGGTCAGGGAAGAAGCGGATGTGGTCATCGCCAAAACAGATGAGGGCTATGAGCCCTTCCACGCGGTCTATCGCCGCGAGATGTGCGTCCCCGCCATCCAATCCGCCATCGAAGCGGACAAGTGGAAGGTGATCGCGTGGTTCCCGTCGGTGAAGATACGCGAGTTGACTCCTGACGAAGTGTCCGCCGCGGACCCGAACGGCCGCGCGTTCTGGAACGTCAACACGCCCGAGGAATTCGCCAAGGCCGAACGGCTGGCGAAACTATCGGACGACTAACACCGGGCAGGGCGCGTGCGAGATCACCTTCTGGCTGGTACTGCCAAGCAGCGCGCCGGCCAGCCGTCCCAGCCCGCGCGAACCGATCACGATCACATCGCTCTGGCGGGTGGCAGCCACATTGACGATGGCTTCGGCGGGCGAACCCTCCAACAACTCGGATTGCAGTTTGCCGGGGATCTCTCCCACGGCCGTGAGCGCACTCTGCAGGATGGCCTGCGAATCTTTCAAGCGGGACTCGATGGCATACTGCATGTAGGGATCGCCGATGTAAGGCGGGATGGGATCGTATGCAACGACGACGTGCAGTTCGGCAGATTTCATGTTACGCGCCAATTCACCCGCCATTTGTGCGGCGCGCAGGCCGTGTTCTGAACCGTCAACGGCAAGAAGGATTTTCTCGAACATGGGTGACTCCTTTCTGTGCGGTACAATTTCAGTATACAGGAATTTTACCAACAATTCAAATTTCACATTCAGGAGACCGCCATGCCTCTCGATCTGAATCTCATCCGCCAGCAATTCCCCTCGCTCGATCGCCCTGCCGTTTTCTTTGACAACCCAGGCGGCACGCAGATCGCGCGTCAAAGTGTGGAGCGCATCAACAGGTACCTGCTCGAAAGCAACGCCAATCACGAGGGCGCGTTCGAGACCAGCCAGAAATCGGACGCGGCGCTGGAGGAAGCGCACGCCGCGATGGCCGATTTTCTCAACGCGGCGCGTCCCGAAGAGATCGTCTTCGGCAACAACATGACGACGCTGACCCTGCACATCTCGCGCACGCTGGCACGGACACTTTCCGCGGGCGATGAGATCGTGGTGACGCGTCTCGACCACGACGCGAACATTTCGCCGTGGCTGCTTGTCGCCGAGGACAAGGGCTGCAAGGTCACGTGGATTGACTTCGACGTGGAGGACTGCACGCTGAAACTGGACGAATTCCAGAAGGCGATGGAACGCAAGCCGAAGATCGTCGCCTTTGGATACGCGTCCAACGCGGTGGGGACGATCAATCCCGTCCGCAAATTGACGAAGATGGCGAAGGAGGCGGGCGCGCTGGTCTACATCGACGCGGTGCAGTACGCGCCGCACGGCCCGATCGATGTGCAGGACATCGGTTGTGATTTTCTCGTGTGCAGCAGTTACAAATTTTTCGGTCCGCACGCAGGCGCGTTGTACGGACGGTATGACCTGCTCAACGAGTTGAAGGCGTATAAGGTGCGTCCCGCCACGAACAATCCGCCTGGAAAATTCGAGACAGGGACGCAGAATCACGAGGGCATCGCGGGCGTGCTGGGAGCGCTGGAATACTTCGAGTGGCTGGGAAACCAGTTTGGCGGCGCGGCCGCGGAAAGTCTGCGGGAGAACGGATTTTCGGGACGCCGCCTCGCGCTCAAGCAGGCGATGACGGCCATCCGCGCGTACGAATACGAGATGAGCCGCGCCCTGCTCGTCGCCATCGCGTCCGTGCCGGGGACGCGCATCTACGGCATCACCGACAGCAAGAGTCTCGACCAGCGCGTCCCGACCGTCTCGTTCACGCTGGAGGGAAAGCATCCACGCGCGGTGGCAGAGGCGCTGGGCAAGGACGGCTTCTACGTGTGGGACGGCAACTACTACGCGCTGGCCGTTACGGAACGCCTTGGCGTGGAAGCCGGCGGCGGGATGGTGCGCGTCGGCGCGGCGCATTACAACACACTGGACGAAGCGGCGCGGTTGCAGGAGGCATTGGTCAAAATTACCAAGTGAAAGAAGCGGTTGATATAGACATGACTTACCCCGAATTTAATCTTTAGCCACGGATTTACCCTTCGGGCACGATGTCACAGATTTGGCCGACTCCTTGCTTTGGAGTCGACCAAAAAAATTTAAAATCCGTGATAATCCGTGTAATCTGTGGCGAATTTCTTAAATTTGAGGTTAATCATGCCGTTTTTTATGGGACGAGCATTCGTAAGATCGGAATTTTCCGAATCAACGCGGTGATTCCCCACGATAACAGGAAAGCGATGAGCGTGACAATGGGGATGACTACAAGCGAGGAGCCGTCTCGCGTTGCGAAGCCCAGCGCGTTCCAGGCCGCGGCCATCCCGATGAGGACGAAGGAGTGGACGAGGTAAATCCCAAATGTGGAGGGGCTGACGAGGCTGGAAAGGCGCGCCAGCCACGGACGAATCCGCTCGCCCACGGCTTTGAGCAGGAGGAACGTCCCAATCGCCATGATGATGATGTTCAGGCTGGGATAACTGCGGAAGGGCAGTTCGTTGTTCTGTGGGGGCAGGTCAAAGTAGAAGACGGCGAAGGTGGAGATGAATCCGACCGTGAAGAACGCGGCCGCGATCCAGAGGAGGTGCGGGGTGGTTTGGAGTCGCCCGAGGTAGAGTCCCAGCAAAAAGTAGCCGACATACCCCGCGGCGTAGTACAACTCGAATCCGTTCTTGATCGGCGTGAACTCTTCAAGAATGAACATGATGGGCATAATGACGAACCACAGCCCGATGTAGTAGAGGATGTCCGAGTCTTTGGCTTTGGCGACGAAGAGACGCAGGATGGGCGTGAAAAAGTACAGGCCGATGAGTGCGTAGAAGAACCACAGGTGCGCGGCTCGAGGTCCGCGCAGGATGCGGACGGCCATGTCCACGAACGCGCCGAGCGTCACCCCCGTCTCTGTGAAGGGATGGGACAGGTAGATGTCGTAGATGACCGACCAGGCGATGAAGGGGATGAGAATCCTGGCGGCGCGTTTGCGGAAGAAGGTGACGGTATCCTCCTGTTTGGAAAGCAGCAGGAATCCGCTCATGAGGAAGAACAGCGGCACGCCGTTGCGCGAGATGGTGTAAAAGAATTTGTCCGCCCAGACGGGGCCGCCGCCCCACACGTCCACGTGCGCGAGCGTGACGAGCGCCGCGCCGACGAATCGCATGAAGTCCACCCAGGGGAGGATGGAATGGGGGACTTTCTCTTCGGTTGTGGTGAGTTGATAATCCATGCGAGGAAGGTATACAGGTACACGCGTACACAGGTAAACAAGTATCGTCTGTGTACGTGTGTACGTGTGTACGTGTTTACATGTCTACGGCTCTTCGATACACGCGGTGATTTTTGTATTCCACGCCGTTCAGGTTCTTCAGGTCGGCGCGCATCTGTTTGGTGGTCTCAGCGACCTGAGTCATCTCGACGTGCTCGAATTGGTTGAAACTGAAGACGGTCTTCGCCATTTCGTAATAGAGGAGCGCGTTACCGCCCATGCCCTGGAATTCGGGCAGGATGCCCATGCCGTTCCCGCTGATGGTCTTCGTCCGCTTCATTTCCAACAGGAGGTCGGGGAGGCCAAACGGAAGCAGTCGGCCCTTTGCGCGCTGGAGCGCGGCAGAGACATCCGGGAAGGCGAACAAGAATCCGACGATTTCCTCGTCGTGCAGGATGATCTTGATGAGGCGCGGGTCGGCGACAAGGAATATATTATCCACGGCGTATTGGATGTCGCCTTCGGAGAATGGGTAATATTCCCAATTGTGGATGAAGGCCTTGTTGTAGGCCGCGCCGATGCGCGGCGCCCACTGGACGAGTTCGCGTTTGCTTTTGAACTTCTTCACCCACAGGTTGCCGCGCTTGAGCACGCGCTCGGCAATGCGTTCGACGCGCTCGGGGATCTTGAATGAGTCGGAGGGGAGATAGCAGGAGACGAAGTCCACTTCTTTTTCGAAGCCGAGGGCCTCGACTAATTTGGGGTAGTAGGCGTAGTTGTAGTTCATCATCGTCATCATCTGGCGATGCTCGAAGCCGAAAACCTGAATGCCGTAGCCATCGAACGGGGAGAGACCTTTCGGGCCGATCAAGGTGTCCATGCCGCGCGCCCGCGCCCAGTCGAAGACGGAACCGAAGAGCGCGTCCGCCACCGATTGGTCATCCACCGACTCAAAGAAGGAGAACTGCGCCTTTTTTGTTTTGTGATATTCGTTGAAGGGCTTGTTGATGCCCGCGCAGATGCGTCCCACATCCTTGCCGTCACGGACGGCGAGAAAAAAATCGGCTTCGGAGTGCTCGAAGAAGGGATGCTTCTTGCGGTTCAGCGGCAGGTACGCGTCCACGAAAAGCGGCGGCACCCACTGCGGACAGTCCTTGTAAAGTTGGTAGGGAAGTTCAACAAAACGCTTGACCTGTTTTTTGTTGCTGGTATCCACTTTTTCGATGGTTAGCATGGCGCACTCCTTATACGGATTTGAACCGAGTATAAAACAATTTGCCCGTAGCGGACAGTCGAAAGTACAGATGACACTTGAATTTGACTGGCGAGCGTGCTATAGTAGGGTTCTAACCGAAATGAAACGGGGGATACCCCAACCGTCAATAAATAAACCATCCACTTCCAGACTGTAAAAGCAATGGAGTACGAAGGGATGCTCCACCAAATTATTTCCTTGAGGAGGAAGAATACAAAACAAACATTTGTCTCGCTGGCCTTGGTTGTTCCTTCTGGCCGCATTAATTGTCGGCTGTGGGTCACCTGCAATACCGCCCACGCCGACACCATTGCCCACGTTGACTTCCACGTCAACGCCCATTCCACCCACCGAAACGCCCACCCCCACCGAAACGCCAACTCCAACAATCACCCCTGTCCCCACGCAATCGCTCGATAACATCCTCGAGGCATTAATGCCCGCCGCTCAAGGCAGTGAAGTGGCCGAGGCCGCGGCTTATGATCTCAGCAAACCAGGGATCCATCCAATTGTCTTCATTGCCGCCAAGGACCAGAATGATTGGAATGAGAGTTTGCCCGTTGAATGGCGGCCTTCGAACGTCAGTCAGGTGGAATTGGTTGCAGTGGTTCGTTTGATATACATGCAATTCGCCGTGCAACGCTATCGTACTCCTGGTGCTGCCGGCGGTGGCGTGTTTGTAAGAGCCTATCGCGTTGACACAGAGATTCTTTTGCGTGAGGCAAAGACGGGCAATCTAATCGCAACAACTATTTTTAAAGGTGGGCCCGCGCCAGCGCTGCCAGATCGACTCCCCGCCGGGACAACCGCCCTTTATGGAGACCCGGCTCCATTCGGAACCATTCAACTCTGGCTGAAGGATTACGTTGAAAATTAACG
>DYKX01000004.1:16087-30021 GCA_020722375.1 Anaerolinea thermophila | reverse complement strand
CGGCTCCATTCGGAACCATTCAACTCTGGCTGAAGGATTACGTTGAAAATTAACGCGCAGGGCTGATCTGCAAAGAGACAGTCACTTCAAAAGTGGCTGTCTCTTTTTGTATCAAGGCGCCGCGCCCACAAACTGTAAGGCGTAGGCGGCAATGGTTTCCTAGTGGTTGTTTTTCGGCACAACAATTTTTCATGGACTACAGTTTGTCAAATCATACGTCGGCTGAATATAGTCATTGATGGCTCGTTCTGCATCGCAATAATTTGGATGTACTTTAAGCGCTTTGTTCCAGTCCGCCAGTGCGCCATTAATGTCACCTTTGCGTAAAAGTCCGTAGCCATGCCAGAGCAGGGCTTCCTCGGCATATTGCCCATTGATGGGGCTGTAGGTTTTTTCGGTGATCTCCAGCAAATAGTCAATGCGGTCAGCGTTGAAATAGGCGAAGAACGGATAGAACTGGTAGCGGGTCATGCGTTGCGGCAGGCCGAAGGTAAAAGCCTGATCGAAAGCCTGCACCGCTTCCTGATAACGCTCGAAATAGGTCAGCATACTGCCGAGGTTGAACCAGGCGAAGGCATCCTCAGGGTTGGTGGTAATGGCGGCGTTGGCGATATCCAACGCGTTCTGGCGATTCAGGTCGGGATCCCAATCTATGCCCAGAATGGATTGAACTTCCGCTTCATTCTGCGGTAAGTAGATGACCATGTACAGGTAGTTGAACGGCTTCCAATCTTTTTCCAACATCTCATACGGGACTTTTTTGTCCGCGTCTTTTTCTGGACCGTGTTGCGAATCCTGCACGAGGAAGGTTTTCTCCGCCTCGTCATAGCCGTTGATGAGCAGGTAGTGCGCGTCCCATAGATCGTCGTTGGGACCGTTCGCGTCCTGCTGGTCGATCTTCCCTGCCACTTCCACGATGACAGGATAGCCCGCGGCGAGCAGGCGTTTCAGCAGGTCGAGAGTCCCGGCCACGCGATATTCAGCGCGCAGCCAGCCCGCCTCGTTGAGGATGAAGTAGCGCAATTCCTCGGGGTTGACGTTGCGGTCCTGCTTGATGGGTTTGATGATGTCCGCGATGTCGTACTGCGTTCCCTCCCAGCCGTACATGCGCAGGGTCATGGACAGGGTGGCGGGACCGCAGTTGTTGATATCCTGTTTTTCGTAGGTGGGAGAGGTGAGCCAGACCTGGGGCGGGAGCGGGATGGCCGTCAGCGTGGGAGGCGCGGGTTGGGTCGCGGCCCGCGTCGGGGTCGGAGGGAGAGGCGTGAACGTCGCAAATGGCGTGGACGGGATGGGAGTCGAAATTACAACCGGGTCGAGGGTGTTCTTCAGCCGCGTCGTCCACACTTCGTAACGCCAGAGCAGGCGCGATTGGATCGAGGGAATCTGGAACAGCAAAATGCCGAGGAGAAAAATTCCCGCAATGGAAATCAAAATGATCCTGGAGCGTTTCAACATGCGGCGAGTGTACCATGTCAAAATGAGATGGGATTAAAAAAGCAGGGCAGGATGAATTGATCCCTGCCCTGCTTTTCAAATGGCTATGATTTTTTCGGGCGCAACATGCTGCCGATGACGATCATCAACCCCAGCAACACCAGCGCGCCGACCGCGCCCGCCACGATGGTGGAGATAGCCGTCTCGCCCAGAAACGGAATGGTGTAATCGGGCAGGATCTGGTAGGGAGCAGACTGTCCCATATCGAGGAAACCGACATTTTCCGCCACCCGCTCCAGGCCATCGGGAAAGGCAGAGGCAAGCGGCGAGATAAGAACCGCCAGCAAAGCAACCGCCACGCCGGCGAAGACCCAGCCGCGTCCGCCTTTTTCCGCGGTTGTTTTTTCACTCAACAGGTCGGGACGCGTCTGCTCGATGAAGGTCAGCGCCGCGACGGTGACGATCGCCTCGCCGATTCCGATCAAAACGTGCACGCCCAGCATGGCAGGCAGGACGATCTGCAATTGCGATGTGCCGCTCAACCACAATTGCAGGGAGGTGACCAACGCGGCCGCCAGGACTGCGATCCACGCGCCGACGCCCGCCACGGCGTAGCGTACGCCTTTACTGCGCCCAGCCGCAGCACGATAGAGTCCGTACCCGATGACCGCGGTCAGGATTCCCATATTGAAAATGTTGGCGCCCATCACCAGCAGGCCGCCATCCTGGAAGAGCAATCCCTGCACCGCGATGACGGCGGTCATCACCAGGATTGCGGCCCACGGTCCCAGGACGATCGCCGCGAGCGCACCGCCGAGGAAGTGACCGGAGGTCCCGCCCGCCACAGGGAAGTTCAACATTTGCGCGGCGAAGATGAAGGCCGCCATCACGCCCATCAGGGGAATCTGTTTTTCTCCCAGCGTTTTGTTCGCCCTGGAGATGGCGATCCCAACGGTGACCGCGGTGATCGCCCAGAAGATCAGGGAGATGACCAGGCTGAGAAATCCGTCGGGAATGTGAAGGGGGGCAGGCGAGTAGTGCATTTTTATTTCTCCTTGTTATGAAGTGGATTGGCAATCCGGGCACAAGCCGAACAGGGTGACATGCCTCGAGTCCAGTTTGTAGCCAGTGGACAATTGGAGTTGTTCATAAACCGACGCCAGGACGGTATATTCGACCGCCACAGTTTTGCCGCATTTTCGGCAGATGAGGTGGTGGTGATTCTCCTCGGTTAGTTCGTAGACCAGTTTTCCACCTCCCACATGCGCGGCCAGGGCGTAGCCATTTTCAGCCAGGAACTCCAGCGTGCGATAGACGGTGGTCTCCGTCAGTCCGGGCTGGTCGCGCCGCGTCCGCTCGTAAACTTCGGTGGGGGAGAGGTGTCCGCCCGCACGGCGGAGCGTGTGCAGGATGGCCATCCGCTGGGGCGTCATGCGGAAGCCGCGGGCATGCAGTCGGTCGATGAGGTAGGAGCCGCAAGTCATGAGATTTCCTTATTGTAAAAAGTTGCAATAAGTATACGATAAAAAGAAGCCTCGCGCCAAGTGATTTTTCCCTGGCGCGAGGCGCTTCATCCTTGACCGAAGGCGGGCTACTTCGTTTCGGCCTTCATCTTCTCTGCCACCTTTTTCGCGATCATCCCAAACCCCGCAGCGGGATTGGCGATGGTGGCAATCGCCACATCCAGAATATCGGGCGCGATGCGTTTGACGTTGCGCAGGCGCTGGGCCAGGAAGCCTTCGTTCGACTCGGGACCTTTTTTATCCTCGTCCTCAAAGGCCTGTAGTTCCGACTTCAGGTCGGATTTGTCGGCGGCTGGCAGGTCGGTGCGTCCATCCACCTGTTTGTAGATCGCGCTGAACTTGGAATTGACGTTGATGCGATTATGGTCGCCGGTGACGATCACACTCTGATTGACGTTCCCACCGACGACGACGCTTCCATCACCAGCGGTGACGATGCGGTCGCGCCCAACGCTTCCGCGTTCGGGATGGGCAGATTTCTTTTTTGCGGGCATGTTCCTCTCCTTGAATTGTGAGTTGAGCGAATTGGCAATTCGCTCTACAGACTTTCCTGCGGCGCAATGACCACGCGGAAACCCAGGTCATCGTTGAATGTCAGCGGGATGGACCAGTTGCAGAACACGGCGCGTGCGAACCACTGATAACCGATCCACGATCCGCCGCGCACCACGCGGTAGCGTTTGTCATCATCATACCACGAGCAGGTCCATTCCCAGACGTTCCCGCTCATATCCCAAACGCCCGAGGGGCTGACTCCCTGCGGGAAGGTACAGACAGCCGTCGTGCCCCCCAGCCCGGAGTCCGCGGGATCTGCGTCCCAGGTATTGGCGGCGGTTTTGTCGAACTCATCGCCCCATGGATATTCGCTCCCCTTTTTGCCGCGGGCCGCATATTCCCATTCCAGGGTGTTGGGCAGGCGCACGGTGTAGCCCTCTGGCACGGCCACCACGTTCCTGGCAAGCCAGTTGCAATAGGCCTCGGCCTCGTACCACGAAATGCCCACCACCGGGAAAATGGGATTCCCCAATTCGATGTTGTGCCAGAAATATGGCGCGTTGCGGCGCGCGGACGGACGATGCTCGAGCCAGTCGCGTTCCACCGCCTCCAGCGTGCGCTCATCGTACTTACCGGTGCGCCAGGCCCAGCCTGTATCGCTCCAGAACGAGCGCGTCTGGTAGCCGCCTGCCTGCACAAAGCGCGCGTATTGCGCGTTGGTGACGGGATATTTGCCGACCCAGAATTTCTCGGCGACCTTCGCTTTTTCCTTTTTCGGTCCGAACATGAACTCGCCTGCCGAAACTTCCATGAAGCGGTCCAGGTCGGGTGGACGCCAGCCGAGGCGGCCGAGGAGGAGTCCCGCGCGGCGCCTCAGGTCTGGATGGACGTCGGGATTCTGCATCGTGGGCGCCAACGCCTGCACGACGCGTTCCTTGCTTTGCAGGGGCACGCCGCTCGGCCAGGTATCCAGCACCGCGTCCCCCGCAAGAATGACGGCCTCGCCCGGTGCGCCGGCCTTCGCCTTGACGAGTCTCTCCACCACGTCACCGGCCACCTTGGAAAGTTGCTGGCGGATGCCGAGGTAACCGATGGTGAGCAGGGTCATTTCGCGCCAAGCCTGCTCGCCCACATGCTTGACGAGGGTCTCGGCAATCGGCCCCGCGTCGCCCTGACCTTTGAGAGCCAGCGCCACTGCGGAGAGGTATTCCTCGAAGGTGAGGTGGATGAATCCGTATTCACCCGGTCCGCGTTCGAGCAGGAGCGCGGCGTGCTCGCGCACATCCTCCAGAAACTGCCGCGCCGCGTTGGTGGGAGAGGGGTTGCCCTGCTCCTTGAAGATCTCCTCCAATTTACGCCCCAGTTCCTCGCGTTTGACGAGTCCCACGCCGGGACTGACCTCGTGCATCCACAGCGCGAGGGGAGCAAGGACGCGCACGGTCTGCAGTTCGTCCAGGTCACGGCCGGGGGAACGTCCGCTCAGGGAACGGGCGCGGTTCCAGGTCGAGAGGAGAGTCGTCACGTACTGGTCATAGAGTTGGACGCGGCGCTCGGGCAGGGTCACGCCCTGACGTTTCATCAACGCGAGAATGGTCAGCAGGAGAGGCGTGGAGGCCAGCTGCCGCACACCCGTGTTTTGGTAGATGGCGTCCAGCAGTTCGCGGCGGTCCTGCTCGGCATCCCCGCGTGCGACGGCGTTATCGCCCTGGATCTGTTTTTCGAGCGCGGCCGTCCAGCGTTGAACGAAATCCTCGATCTCCGAGTCGTCAAAATCCACGAGGGTGCATTCCACCAATCCGTCCGCGGAGGGACGCACCGCGCGGTAGCCGACGATGCGGCTGGTGAGCACGAATTTATTACCCAAACGGCGGTGGAAGGAATAGAAATCCATCACACGCTCGACGACAGTGTTGCGCAAATTCAGGTCGCGCACCTCGTCCAAGCCGTCCAGCAGGATGAGGGCGCGCCCGGCATTCAGGGCATCGGCAAGCATCGGGCCAATGGTGTGATTGGCGCCGATGTCGGAAAAATAGTCGGTGATGAAATCGTCGAGGCGAATATCCTCGTTTTGCAGGGCATTGGCATACGCCGCCAACGGCAAAAGAATGGGCAGTCGGTTGTCAAGGCCGATCACATCACCCTCGCCGCGCGCCAGCCGCAGGGCAATGTATTTGAGGAAAGTGGTTTTTCCCGCGCCCGGGTCGCCGAGGATGATTACGCCAGAGTGCGCGCTGAGAATCTCCAGCACAGGCAGGGGGTCGCTCAAGCGCAGAGGCTGGAGATCCTCGTCCGTGGGGGCGCGCCCGGCCAGGCTGAGGTCGCGTTTCCAAGTCTCGCCTTCGGGCAGTTCGAGGCGGGCTTTCAATGGGACATAAACATCCAGCAGGGCCAGTTTCAGCGGGACGCGGTCCGAAACGCCCATGCCTTTCAGGCTGAGATAACTGTGGCGATCCATCAGATAGGAGAGATAGGAAGCCGTAGCCTGCTGCATGTCCGGCGCGGGAAGCGAGGATTTCAGTTCACGCCAGAAGCGTTCAGCCAGGACCACGGTCTGGGCGTGGACAATGGTACTGTCGTTGACGTCCCCCTGCACGGCCACGCTCTCGTCGCCGCTCTGCAGTGACTGATCACGGCCCACGGTTTTCTGGGAGCGTTTCCTGCCGCTCGGGGTGGTCTGCATGGCCTGAATGCGTATGCGCAGTTCCTCGATCTTCTGGTTAACGAAATCGTCCCCCAATTCGGGGCGCAGGTTTTCAAGGCTGGCAATTTTGGCTTGCAGTTCGGCAGGGTCTTCTTTTCTTCTGGGCATGGCGGCTTCCTGGAAATTGCGTGTAACGGAAGTATAGCGGATTCCTGTTGCAACCACTTTGCGGTCTTGTAAGGCGCTCGAAATTATTCAAAGATGCAAAGTCCGGTCTCCAAAAAGGCAAAGTGCGCGTCACATTGACGCATTTTTCCTTTGCGGTATAATACCGCTCGCAAGTTTGGCCCCGTAGCTCAACGGCAGAGCAGTTGACTCTTAATCAATTGGTTGAGGGTTCAAATCCCCCCGGGGTCACTTCAAAAGCCCGCTCACGGGCTTTTTGATTCCCACGCCTTCACTTTTTCAAACAACGCGCCCAACGAATGAAGATCGCGCACGTTCACCGCGAGGTTCTTCACGCGCGTCTTGTCGTATTGAAAGACGCGCGTCCCGGCCAAAATGGAATAGGCGCGGCGGCGAAATTCCTCGCGCGACATCCAACCCGTCAGGAAAATGTCCATGCCGTAGACCCAGATGTTGCCCCAATCAATTTGCTGGATGACGTATGTTTCGCTTCGCGCGGGACTGTGGAGCGCGACCCGTCCGAGCGGCGGATTCTCCACGTGCAGCGACGCGACCGAAAAGAACGCCGTGGAGGCTTCGACCCTCGTGCGCGGCTTCAACACAATTTTCTCGCTGACGTATTCGCGGCTTTCGATCTGCCCGCCGATCTCCACTGTCATCTCCGCATCGGATTCGGATTTGAGCGCCAGCCGTCCGAGCGGAGTCCACGTCTGCGGGTTCGCCCAGGGTTTGGGGAGCGCGTGGATCAGGTGGATGGGCTGTCCCGCCTGGCGCGCCCGCTCCAGGTCACGCGGCGAGGCGGCGTTGAGGGCGGTCGAAAAGGCGAAGAGGTAGATGTCGTCGTCGTGGTGTCCATCCGCGGCGTCCTGGTCGGAGGGGACGAGGGCGGGGGCGTCGAGGAGCAGGCTCGGGTCGTGGCGGACGCGTTGGATCTGGTCGCGGTGAGTGAGCAGGAAGGATTTCACGTCACAGCGATGGCCGCCGAGCGAGACGTCGTAGCGGTCGGGATCGGTGAAAGGCGTGGCGCCTTTCACGTCGAAGGGGATGTCGTTCTGCGTGAGGTGACGGCGAAAGGCCAGTTCCACGGCCACACCTGCCACGATGCGGCGCAGACGGTCATACGGCGAGCCGCCCATGCGGTTGTACGTGTGCGGAAGCGAGCGCACCGCGTACGCGATGCCGCCTTCGATGAGGTCGCGGGGGAAGGGGAGGCGGAGGAGGGAGGAGGAGTTCATTAGTGATCAGTTTTCAGTGAGCAGTGAGCAGTGAGCAGTGATCAGTAATTGATAGTTGGTAATTGGTTGGACATGGATTGACTTGGGATTGTAATTCTTGAAGCGTAATTACAATCCGCCCCCTTCACTCATTCCTGAACTGCAAGCAATAGTGATGGAACGTATTGCTCACCCACGCGGAGTGAAATCCATACGGCGCTAACCGTTGATTATCTTGGAGCCAAAGCCGTTCATCCTTCAACATGTACACTTTTCCCAATTCACGGCCAATATCCCATGCCAGCGGATACATCTTGCCTTCCTTCTTCACGTTTTTGACGATGATGGTGAGATAGGCTTTGCTATGTAGTAACGGCTTTAGCCGTGCGTAAATTTCCACGAGTTTGGCGAGGAAGGCATCGTAATCATCCACGTTGCCGAGGTCGTTGGGATCGTCTGAGTAGAAGACGTCGAGGTCGGCAGAGGAGCGGCGTTTCTTTTGGGTTTCGGCGCCGCGAGCGCGGAGCATGTCCCAGTAGGGAGGGGATGTCAGAACATAGTCAATGATTGGCAATTGGTAATTGGTAATTTGAAACGCGTCCCCATTGATGATTTCCGACTTTAGACCTTCGACCTGCGACCCGAGCGACGCGCGTTCATCGGCAATGATTTGTTTCGCGATCTCCGCGTATTTGGGGTTCAACTCGATGCCGTAGGAATTTCGTCCCGCGCGCAGGGCGGCAATGAGGGTGGAACCTGTCCCGGCCATGGGGTCCAGCACGGTCTGTCCACGCTTGGTGAAAAACTCGATGAACTCCTGCGCCATCGTCTCCGGGAATTTGGCAGGATGCACAAGCACGCCCTTTTTGCGCGGCGGCGGGTTGTGGATGAACCACGATTTTTGGAACTTCAGCCAGGATTTCGGATCGAGGTCGTTGAGTTTGTTGGAGGGCATTTTCCGATTATAACGGGTGGGGAGGATGCAGGATAGGAGATAAGAGTTGCGAGTCTCGTGTTGCGTGTTCCGTGTGTACCTGTTTACGTGTGTACCTGTTTACGTGTGTACCTGTTTACGTGTGTACCTGTGTACCTGTGTCACTGATTTGCAGTCACCGCCCGAATCACCAAATCCTCGAATGACACCGTGATCGGCGTGTTCTCGGCGGCGCGGACGAAGAATCCGAACGAGCCAGACGGGAAGACGGGATCGTCCACGCTGAATTGGTAGTGACCGTTCAGGAAGAAGCGCAGTTCGCGTCCTACCGCCCAGACGGCGAGCGTCACTTCCGAGGGACTGCCGCGCGGCGCATCGAGGGTGGGGAAGGGCATCTTGAGCGGCACGCGCTGGCTGTTCGTGATGCGGTCCGCTGTGAGTTCAGCGTTGCAGTTTACGCTGAAACGATAATACGAAGTGGGGATGGCGCGCACGAGCAGGCCGTACTCGTCCGCGCCGCGGCAAAGGGACAGGCGCGCGGTCACTTCGGCGTAGAAGTCGCTGAGGAGCAGGTTGTTATGCAAGGTGGTGAGATATGTCCCGTCGGAGGCGGCCAGGGTGAGACGCCCGTCGCGGATGTAGTCCGTGCCGAGGTCCGACCAGAGCGTGGGGTCGGTGAAATCGTCGGCGTAGAGGGTGCGTCCCAGCCCGGGCGCGTAATCGGGCGTGGCAGTGGGGGCGGTCAACGCGGAGGGGGTGGGAGTCTCGGTGGGCGGAAACCAGACCACAGTCGGGGAAAGAAGCGGGGTCATCGTCGGCGGGACGGGCGTGGCCGTTCCGAGAGTCGGGCGTCCGAACGCGGAGCAGGCGGTGAGGAGGAAAGTCAAAAACATAAAACGTAATACAAAAGTGAGTTTCATCGGAAATTTCAGGACGGAAAATCGGTGTTGAATTTCGTGAGGTATTGTACAATAGTGTAGTGCAAAATGGCTTTTTGCACTACAACTTTCACAGGAGATTCTAATGACCGAAAAGTCTGTGTTGGTAACGGGCGCATGCGGCGAGATCGGTCAGGCGCTGGTGCAGGGACTGAAGGCACGCAACGGCTACCGCATCGTGACCGCCGACCTTGCGCCGCTCCCCGATTCGATTCGCTCGCTCTCCGCCGAACACGTGCAGGGCGACCTCGTCAACCGCATCAAACAATTCTACGATTACGATTTCGACATCATCTACCATCTGGCCGCGTCGCTCTCGTCGAAGGCGGAGGTGGCCACCGAGGAGGCGCACCGCATCAACGTGGAGGGGACGATGCAATTGCTGATGCTGGCCGCGTACAAATCGGAGAAATATAAAAAGTCGGTCAAGTTTCTCTTTCCCAGTTCGATTGCCGCGTATGGCATGCCCGATATCGAGTCGAAGAAAAAGGCGGGACGAGTTAAAGAAGAAGATTGGGACATTCCCCACACGATGTACGGATGCAACAAACTATATTGTGAAAAGTTGGGGATTTACCACAGCCAATTTTATGGACAACGACATCTCGACCCCAATCCCCCGGTCATGCTGGACTTTCGGGCGATCCGCTTCCCCGGGCTGATCTCGGCCTTTACGCTTCCCAGCGGCGGGACAAGCGACTACGGTCCCGAGATGCTCCACGCCGCGGCGCAGGGAAAGCCCTACTCCTGCTTCGTGCGCGAGGACACGAAAATCTCGTTTATGGCCATGCCCGACGCGATCAAGTCCCTGCTGATGCTGACGGACGCGCCGCGCGAGCAGTTGACGCAACAAGTCTACAACATCGCCGCGTTCGCCATCACCGCGGGCGAGTTCCGTGACCGCGCTGTGAAAGCCTTCCCCGGCGCAAAGATCACCTTCGAGCCGAATCCCCGCCGCCAGGGCATCGTCGACTCGTGGCCCGAAGACGTGGATGACTCGCGTGCCCGCAAAGATTGGGGCTGGAAGCCCGATTATGATGTGGATAAGTTCTTCGAGGAGTATTTCCTGCCGGAGATTCGGAAGAGGTATGGGAAGTAGAGGAAAGAGAATAGAGAGTAGAGAGCAGTGGAAAAAGAAGAGGCCGCCTGAGGAGGGCGGTCTCTTTGGTAATTATGCAAATTCCAGAAAATGCGGCGGGGCGTATAACAGCCTTTTTCTCATCGGTTCGGGAGATTGGGTCTCGCACAAGGCGCGCAAGCGTTTCATCTTCGAAGCGGATTCCAACATGAAGAAAGGCTCAGAAAGAGAACCGACTTCCTTTGTCCAGGCTGGAGGAGATTTCTTTTGTCTCTCCGCAAGTAATTCTACAATCGCGGCGGAAATAACCAGCAAACGCGAATCTGAAAAAGATGGTTGGGGAAATTCCTGAATTTGCGCGCCAGATCGTACCCAGTCTTGTACAAGACTGCGGAGGGTGAAATGGTCACGTTCCAAAGCGGCGCGAGCGATTTTTTCAAGCATTTCCATAAAGACTCTCCCATAAATCCCAAAATGCATATTGGGCCGTCAACTCATCTCCGGGGATAAGAAAGGGTTCGATTTCCTGCCAGACATCTTCTTGTTTTCTTCCCTTTCCAATTTCTTGTAGTAGTCTGCGAGCATCAGATATGTCAATATCATCACGCCATGCTGAGAGTTTCATCGCCAGTAATTGTGCAATAGCAGGAGCGTGGGCTTCGATACCCGGAGATTTTACTAAACGCGAGCCTTTGCTGATCCCAACCAAATATCCTTTTGCACCATCGTTGAGCCAGTCTTCAGGCCAATCGTATTCTTCAGCGACTTGTCTGGCAAGGTCTCGTACAAGTCGAGCTTCTTCTGGCTCCAATATAATTACATCAACATCTTTTGTGGATTGGCGTGCATCAAAGCCCAATACCATGGCCGCTCCGCCAACAAGGGTGAGTTTGACGTATAAACCACGATCGCGAGCCAGTTCTCCCAGGCGCTTCAATCCATTAAGAATTTCTTTTTGTGTAAAGGTTGCCATATCCCTATTTTACCCAATTCCATCCGCGTTTTCCGTCTCCCAAATTACCAATTACCATTACCAACTCACAACTCCAATATCTGTTCCCTCTCCGGTCCCAGCGACACCAACTTGATCGGCGTTTCGGCCAGCGAGGAAATCTTCTCCAGATACTTCTGCGCGTTCTTAGGCAAATCCTTCCACTTGCGGACGTGGGTGATGTCCTCCGTCCAGCCGGGGAGTTCCTCATAATCGGGCGCACAAGCGGAAATCCCGTCCGCGCCGCCGGGCAGATCGTGGATGAGCGTGTTGTTGACGGTGTAACCCGTGCAGAGTTTGATTTTTTTCATCCCCGAAAGGATGTCAAGTTTGGTGATGATGAGGTCGGTCAAGCCGTTGACGCGCACCGCGTAACGAAGCAGGACTCCGTCCAGCCAGCCCACGCGGCGCGGACGGCCGGTCGTCGTCCCAAACTCGTCCCACGGATTCGCCCCCGTCCCGCGCAGACGTTCGGCCATCTCGCCCTCCAACTCGGTGGGGAACGGCCCCGAACCGACGCGCGTCTGGAAGGCCTTGGTCACGCCAAAGACGCGGGCCTCGCGCGCGGCGTCGAGGCCGAGACCGAGGCCTGTCAACGCGGCGGGGGCCACAGTAGTGGAACTCGTCACGAAGGGATACGTCCCGTGGTCGAGGTCGAGAAGCGTCCCCTGCGCACCCTCGGCAAGGACCGTCTGTCCCTGCTCGAGGGCCAGCGAGAGTTCCATCGCCACGTCGCGGATGTAGAGCGCGAGGCGCGAGGTGTGGTTTAAGTAGGATTCGATCTCAGCGTCCACTTCCAGTTCGGGAGCGGCGAGCAGGCCGAGGGTCCGATTGGCTTCGAGCAGGTGGTCGCGCAGGCGGTCGCGGAAGTCGGGGGCAAGCAGGTCCGCCATCCGCAGGCCGTGACGCGAAGCCTTGTCCATGTAGGCAGGGCCAATGCCGCGTCCCGTGGTGCCGATCTTGCCCTTGCCGCGCGCGGCTTCGTTGGCGTTATCCAGCGCACGATGCGCGGACGTGATGAGGTGTGCGGCTGGCGAGATGTGCAATCGCTGGGGCGCGATGGATACGCCCGCCGAACGCAGGACGGTCATCTCTTCGATGAGCGTGCGCGGGTTGATGACCATGCCGTTCCCCATTACGGCGGTGGTGTGCGGGTGGACAATGCCCGACGGCACGAGATGCAGTTTGAAAACCTTGTTTCCCACGTTTACAGTGTGACCCGCATTGTCGCCCCCATTGTAGCGCGCCACAAAATCGGCCCCCGCGGCCAGATAATCCACAATGCGCCCTTTGCCCTCATCGCCCCACTGCGCGCCGATGACGATATTCAAAGACATGCGACCTCCTGCGGTGACTGGATTATATCAGAGGGGACTGACAGCCCAGACCTCGGAAGTCTGCGAGACTTCCGAGGTCTGTCTTGCGATATAATCCCAACCGATGAACCGACGCTTCTTTCTGACCCTTGGCCTGGTTGCTGTTTTCGTGGCCTTTTTCGGGCTGACGCTTCCCGCGCAGGCCTCGCCCCCTCCGCAACTGGCGCAATATTCCACGCCCACGCCCGGTCCCGATGGACGGATCATTTACATCGTCCAGGAAGGCGATAGTTGCACCAGCATTTCGCTCAAGACGGGTGTCTCCATTGAATTACTGCTTGGACAGAACCCCACCTTGAACTGCGACCTGGTGATTGTGGGGCAGCAACTCCTGCTTGGACTGGGCGGCCCGGCGGCCTATACGCCCACGGCCGGCCCCTCGCCCACGCCTGCCATTGTGCCTCCAACGCCCACCCCCTTTGCAGGGACCACCGAAGTCTGCATCCTGCTCTACGATGACATCAACGGCAATGCCCTGCGCGAAGAGACCGAGTTCGGGCTGGCTGGCGGACAGGTGAGCGTCACCGACGTGAACGGCGCGTACTCGAACACCCAAAGCACCGTCAGCGCCATTGACCCGGATACGGAGGATGCCGTCCGCACCTGTTTCACGGACGTGCCCGAAGGGACGTTCAACATCAGCATGGCCGTGCCCGAAGGTTACAACCCCACCACAGACATTTCCTATCGGCTGGAAGTGAAGGCGGGCGACCGCGCTTTCCTGGCTTTCGGCGCACAATCGAAAACCGTCCAGGCCGCGCCCGAGGAGACTCCGCCCACGGAAGGCGGGACGAACATCCCGTGGATGGGCATCCTCGGGGCAGTCCTCCTGCTGGGCGGCGTCGTCATGGGATGGTTCGCCTTGCGGCTGAGAAAACCATCCAGCAAATTTGGGGGCAGGGGAATGCTGAAGTAGACGGATAAAAAAAACATGACTCACCCCGAATTTAATCTTTAGCCACGGATTTACCTGTCACAGATTTGGCCGACTCTTTGCTTTGGAGTCGGCCAAATTTGTGTAAATCTGTGACATCGTGCCCGAAGGGTAAATCCGTGGCTATTCAGGGTTGCTCCAGCTTCTTTTTGACTCATCCGTTTGTCGTTCACTTTTTGGATTACTT
>DYKX01000004.1:0-16035 GCA_020722375.1 Anaerolinea thermophila | reverse complement strand
TGCCCTGAGCTTGTCGAAGGGGACATTTTAACTTGGGAGAAAAGGGACATTTTATCTTTGGGCTAACAGTCGAATCTATTGCGTTGACGCTCGCCCTTTCACATGATAGAATGCAGTCCGCTTATTCCACGGGCGCGTAGCTCAATGGCAGAGCAGTGGCCTTTTAAGCCATTGGTTGAGAGTTCGAATCTCTCCGCGCTCACAAAAAAATCCTCCCTCGCGGAGGATTTTCGTTTCGGGGTGAGTCATGTTTTTATCGCCAGCCCTGTGCGGCCAGCCTGCCGATCACGCGCATGAACACTTCTACCACTTCAGGGTCGAAGTGCGTTCCCGAGCCTGATCGGATGTATTCCAGCGCCTGTTCCACCGACCAGGCGGGGCGATAGGGGCGGTCGGACGTCAGCGCGTCAAAAACATCCGCCACGGCGAAGATGCGCGCGGCGATGGGGATTTGCTCCCCGCGCAAGCCGCGCGGGTAACCGCTTCCGTCCCATTTTTCATGATGGTAATGAGGAATGTCCAAAGCGGGGCGAAGATAACTGATCGAGGAAAGCATATCCACCGCCAGGTCGGGGTGCTGGCGCATGATCTTCCATTCCTCTTCAGAGAGGGGGCCTTCCTTTAGCAGGATGCTGTCGGGAATCCCCATTTTTCCGATGTCATGCAGGATCGCGCCTCGCCGGATGTGGATACGGTCTGCATCCTTGATTTGGAACGCCAGCGCCAGGCGCTCGGTCATTTCTGTGACCCGCCGCGTGTGTCCCTCTGTATCCCTATCGCGCATATCGAGCGCCTTCGACCACCCCTCCAGCGTGGAATCGTAGGCAAGCATCAGTTCCAGGTTGGAACGCTGCAGATCGTTGAACAGCATGGCGTTGTCGATGGCGATGGCAGCCTGTCCTCCCAGCGTTTCAAAGAATTCCAGCCATTCCCGGTCTGCGTAGAACGGCGTCCGATGAAAACTTTCCATCACGCCTTTAACCACGCCCCTGGCGATCAATGGGACGCAATAGTAACTCGCAAAACCCTCTCTAGAGAAATCCGGTGCATGAAGAAAATCCCCCATTTCCTGCTGAAGATTTGGCACTTGAATGACCTTCTTTTGAAGCGCAGCCGTCCCTGCATAACCCTCCCCAATCCGTAGATTTGTATTTTGCAAACTATTTGTTCGCAAACCACGGCCGGCGGCATATTTCAGCATGTTCGTGGATGGTTCATACACCAAAACCACCGCCGCATCCATTTTTAATTGTGACATCATCTGGCGTAACAGAATGGTCAACGTCACCTGAAAATCCATCCCGCCTGAAATAGCCGTGTCGATGATCCGCAGGGCGTGGATGCGTTCCCGCTGATTTTGACTGGTCTCATCAGCAGAAGTGGAGCCAACTTCTTCCATGAAGGCAAGGAGATGCCGCACCCCGTTATTCAAGCGGACAAAACGCCAATTAAAGAGATGAAGATGCCCGCCCTTATCTTGACTTTGGATGGGATGGGAAATAGTTTGCGAATCTTCCATTCCCCGCGCGATCTGGACAAATTGACGGCTGGCTTCATTCACGAAAACGGTTTCCGTCACTTTTCTCCCAAGCACATCGGACGAGGAATAGCCCAATGCCCGCGCCGCCAGTGGGTTCCAATATTTGATCCGATCATCCGCGTCAATCAAGATGCCGCCAACAGGCATGGCGTCAAGCATCCTCCAAAAGTCGTCATCGGGCAAATAGGAGAGAATTGGAGGCGGCTCTTGTTGGATAAAATCCGGTTGTCGCGTTTCGCTTGTAATTTTCATGGATTCCAGGAATGGACGCGGAGCGCAGTGTGTCCCTTCACACTGCGCCCCCTTCCCACCGCGTCGCCATGTTGAGGCGCCGGTCAAGTCAGGGAAACCGACGCTTACTGTCACCCCACCCCTCAAAAAATTGCAATCGTTCGGACCAGGTCGGCCAGGGAACGGGCACGGACCGATGTCAGTCGCTCGCGCTCTTCGTGACTTAATTCAAATTTTTCTCCCAGATACCCGCGTTGCAAGGCGGCTTCCGGGTCCTGGAGGAGCATTTCGCGAAATTGGCGGCTTACTACCGCCGCGGCAAGCAGGTGATTGAGGCCGCGCTGTCTTACAGCCTGCTGGACTTGTTGACTTTGGATGGTTTGATGCATGGCAAGCATGGTGACTCTTCTGCTTTGCTTCCCGCTAGCGGCCCGTGCCGCCACCGGTTTCAGGGGAGGCAATCTGCACCAGGAAAATCATCAGCGCAAACAACGCACTCGTGGACAGGTAGTGCTGCACTTTGACAGCGAACAGGGAAAAACGTTCGATGGTCAGTTTCATTTCTTCCTTCCTTTCTGTGTATGGAACATGGTTCACCTTGCTCCAACAATACGATTCCCCAGGCTTCAAAACAGGCTTCAAAAGATTAAAAAAAAAAGCCCATCGCTGGGCTGTTGGGAAATTCAATGTGTCAGCCGACCAACCGGCGGTAGAGCGCTTCGGTTTCCTCCGTTGGGGGAAGATTGAACAGGCGCTGCGATTCTTCCCTGCACGCCTGATATTGGCGGACAACTGCCGCCCGGTCACCGCGTAAGGCGTGAGCGCGCATTGCCAGTTGATGGGCGGGTTCGCAGGTTGGGTCCAGTTCGAGGGCGTGCTGGCAGGCTTCCAGGGTTTTCTCAGCATGGTCGCACTTCCAATGCAACTCCGCCAGCGCGATGGCAGTTTCCAGGAAGATCCGATGGATACGCTCGCGATCCAGGATTGCCCAGGCCGCGTTAATATCAGCCAGGTACTCGCCTTTAACCAGGCTCACCGCCTTTTCGTAATTTTCGATGCGCTCCGCGTCGGTTTTGGCGGCGCGGGCCCAGGTCAGGTAGGTCTCGAAATCGTCCAGGTCATAATCGTAATCGAGGGAACGGTTGAATTGATAATATTCACCGTCGAGCAGAATGATGTCGGGGCTGATCGTGCGCCGCAGGCGGTACAGTTCATTTTTGAAGCGTTGTTTGATACGGTTTGGGTCGTCCACATCCTGCCACATTACCTCCGCCACCTGCTCTTTCGTCAAGGGCTTTCGAGAGTTCAGGAAAAAATAGAATAATTCGCGTACCGACTGGGTCGGCCACTCTGCCATTTGCGTATTGACAATCACTTTTGTCCAGCCGAACGATTGAATGCTCAGCCGCGGCGCGGAGAGGCTGACCGTTTGCGGGATGCGGCGCAGGTCGCGGCGCAGGGACGGGAGACGCGTCTCCAGGCGGTCGGCCCGTTGAAAGAGCGGCGCGGCGGACTTTCCGAGGGACGCGTCCTTGCGGAGCGTTTCCAGCCAGGGACGCGCCAAACGGACGGCCGTCACCAACGCATGTGGGGCGGTTTTGCCTCCCGCCAGCAGTTGTTTGAACACGCCGCGTGCATCGTTTTCCCTGCCCGCCGAGGAGAGCGCCGCGGCCAGCCATACGCGTCCCCAGATGGTCTCCAGTTCGCGGCCATCCTCGGCAAACGATTGTTCCGCCTTGGACAGGGTTTCCACCGCAGTCCCGGCATCCTTTTTTGCCAGCGCCAGCCGGCCGCGTTGCAGATACCATAAGGCCAGTTCGTATTGCGAGCCCCCCGCTTCGATGGAGGGGAATATTTCTTCGAGCAGGCGCCCGGTCTGCTCCAGGTTCCCCTGCAAGAAAGACAGGATGGCCTGCGCCAGCGGGAGGTAATTGAGCAGGAATCGGTCTTCTATATCCTGTGCGATGGAACCTGCCTGTTCGAACGATTGACGGGCGGCGTCATATTCTCCGAGTTCGGCGTATAACTCGCCCATGCCAATGGCAATGGTCGCCTCGGTTTGCAGGTAGCGGCAACGGTTGGCGCAGTTCAATCCCTCCCGGAAGGAGAGGATAGCTTTTTCGTATTCGCCCAGGATGTTGTGATACAAAAACCCCAGGTTGTTGAGTGCGTTGGCCTGCCACGCCAGATTCCCCTCCTTGCGCCAGATGTCCAGCGCCTGAAGATACGATTTTTCCGCCGCTTCATAATTTCCGATGGCGCGATAGGCCATGCCACAATTCAATAAAAGGATCGGGATACTGTCGTGCTCTTTGAGGTGGGTATAGAGCGCGAGAGAACGCTCGAAGCATTCCACAGCCTGACGGGTGCGCCCAAGTCGAAGCAGGGCCAGCCCTTTGAGCCTTTGCGCTTCGGCATGGTCGAGTTGCAGGTGGGGGTTATCCTCGGTCAACGACAACGCTTCTTCTGCATCCCGCAGGGAAGCGTTGTAATTACCGAGGTTATATTGTGCCATGGCGCGGCGGACCAGGGTCAGGACAAGGCCAGGCGTCTCCGCGCGGGACCGATAAATGGACTCTGCCCGATCGAGCAGGGACAGCGCTCCACGGTAGTTGCCGCGCAGATAGCCGATTCCGCCGCGCAGGGAGAGAAGTCCCGGGCGTGAGTTGGCGAGCGCCGGGGGCAGGGCGTTCAGCCAGTCAGTGAGCGTGACCACCGCGCGGCGCAGCATGGTCGGCCCGGCATGTTCGATCAGCCCGGCCAACAAGTCAGAATCGTTGAACTGGCGGCAGATGTGATAGGCGCGTTCCCATTCGCCGCGCGCCTCGTATGCGCTGACCAGGCGCGATTGAATGACGGGAATCTGCGCGGGGTGCTCCTCCTGCAAACGGGCGAGCAGAAAATCGCGGAAGAGGTGATGGTAGCGCAACCAGCGTCCGTCCGAACCGACCGGCAGGACGAAGAGGTTATTCTCCAGAATAAACCCCAACAGGCTGGACCAATTCAACGACTTGGGAAAAAAGCCGCCAAGCACAGACCGGCACAAGTCCGCGTCAAACTCATCGAAGAGGGACGTGTAGAGCAGGATGGAACGAATCTCAGGAGACTGCCGCGAAAGCGCCTGCTCATCAAAGTATTGATTCAATTCCAATCCAGTCGCGCGGGCCACACGGATACGGCCTGTCATCCCGCTGGAAAATCCCGCGAGTTGCAAGCCGGTGATCCATCCCTCGCTCTGCTCCGCCAGTTCGCGGACAGATTCCTCCGTGAGTTCCAGATTGTGGTTCTGCAAAAACAATGAGCGAATTTCGTCCGGGCGAAAGGCCAGTTCCACGAAGTCGAGGCCCTCCACCTGTTCGTCTGCGATCATGCGCGGCAGGTCGGGCAGGTGCATCAGACGCCGGGAGGAAAGCGCCAGGTGACAACTTTCATCCGCAAGTTTTACGAAACGGCTGAGAAATGCCCGGATGACTTCCACATCCTCCACGAGGTGATAGTCATCCAGAATGAGGATGAAGTGTTCGCGGATCGTATCGTAGATCTCATTGGTCAGGGTGACAATGAGCGACTCGATGTTTTCGTCCAGTGAAACGAGGGGGGTGAGCGCCGCCACGGTCTCCGCCCCGAAGCTTGGGAAGCGTTCGGCCAGCGCGGCGATGAAATAGGTGATGAAACGCTGGGGGTCGCGGTCGAGTTCATCCAGCGCGAGCCAGCAGACCGGCAACTCACAGCGACTGGCAAAGTCTACCAACAGAGAAGTTTTGCCATACCCAGCCGGCGCCGTGATAAGAATGAGTTTCTTATCAAGAAACCGATTCAACAGGCTCAGCAGGCGCGGCCGCGCAAGCAGATGCTCGCGTCGACGCGGCAAACTGACCTTGGTTCGGCTGAGTGGAAATGATGCAACAGGGGTCATGCCTGGTCCCAGTCCAGAACACACAATGCGAAACGAACAATTATGAAAGCCCCATTATTCTACCCCACACACTGCAACAGAAGAAGCGATTATTCAAATCAGGCCTGGTTCAAAACGGCCAGCATCTTCTCATGAAGTAAGGGGCCCGCCGCCAGGATCGACAACGGCGGTGAAAGATAATCGGGTTCACCCTTTAGATTCGTGACGAGCGCCCCAGCCTCCTCGGCGATCAGCCCGGCCGCGGCCACATCCCACGGCTTGAGCGAAAGTTCCCAGAAGCCGTCGAAGCGGCCGGCGGCGACGTAACACGCGTCCAGTGCGGCCGAACCGAGACGGCGAACTCCCTGCGTCATGCGCGCGAAACGTCCAAAATATTCCAGATTGTTGGGGACGACCGTCCACATATCGTACGGGAATCCCGTCACGAGCAGGGACTTCGCCAATTCCGCCACACGCGTGACTTTGAGCGGGCGCGCATTCAAGTGAGCGCCGCGTCCCCGCTCCGCGCTGAACATCTCGTCGCGCATCGGGTCGTAGACCGCGCCGAGGCGCGTCTGCCCGTCCCACGCGCAGGCGATGGACACGCAAAAGACAGGCACGCCGTGCGCGTAGTTCACCGTCCCATCGAGCGGATCGATGTACCACGTCAGGTCGCCGCTTCCGCTCTCGCCGCTTTCCTCCGCGACAAAATGACTTTCAGGCCAGCGTTGACCGATTGCTTCGAGCAAAAACTTTTCCGATTTGTGGTCGATCTCTGTGACGAGGTCAATTACGCCTTTGAGTTGTACATCGTGGTCTTGTTCGTAACCGTCATGCAAAATTTTCCCTGCCGCGCGGGCGAGGGATTCGAGTTCAAAGAGCGAGGGGAGATTCATAAATTCCTTTTTCTTAGTGGGGCGGAATGGCATCGCCGCGCCTGCGGTTCGGTGCAGGTATCCGCCCTACGCGCCGTCGCCATTCCACACACGGCGGCCGAGGGCCGAAAGCGCGAAATCCACCGCGAGGATGGCGGTCTGGTTCTGCACATCGAGGATAGGATTCACTTCCACCAAATCCATGCCGACGAGTTTGCCCGTCTCCGCGACCAGTTCGCAGACGAGGTGTCCCTCGCGTTGCGTCAACCCTGCGGGGACGGGAGTGCCAACGCCCGGCGCGTGGCGCGGATCGAGCGCGTCCATATCAAATGAAAGGTAGATGCCGTCCGCGTCGCGGCTGACGCGTTCGATGGCCTTCATCACCACCTGGTACATGCCGATACGGTCGATCTGCTCCATGCTTTGCACCATCACGCCCGCCTCGCGCAGGTTGGCTTTTTCGCCCGGGTCGAGGTCACGCGCACCGATAACCGCGATCCGCCTCGGGTCCACGACAGGAACCGCCTCGTCCCAGAGTTGGGTGAGGCGTCGGTCGCCGAGTCCCGCGATGGCCGCGAGAGGCATCCCGTGGATGTTGCCCGAGGGAGTCGTCTCGGCGGTGTTGAAATCCGCGTGCGCGTCCACCCAGATGACGCCGAGTCTTTTGAATTTGGCCGCGCCGCGAATGGACGCGAACGCCAGGCTGTGGTCGCCGCCGAGGACGAGGGGGAAGTGTCCCGCCTGCGCGCTGGTGGCTACCGCGCCCGCCACGCGCCGTCCCATCGGCACAATGCAATCAATGTATTTTAATTTTGGTTCGGAAATGGAGCACATCTCGGCGATGGCGACTTCGACGTTGCCTTTGTCTTCCACCGTGTAGCCGAGCGCTTCGAGCCGCGGTTGCAGATGGGCATAGCGGATGGCGCTGGGCCCCATGTCCACGCCGCGGCGATCTGCGCCGAGATCAACAGGAACACCGATAATGTCAATTTGCATTCAATACTCCTATTCCAAGTGACGGAGCGCGGATTTCAATCCGCAACGTCACGCAGACTAAAGTCTGCACTCCGTTATCTTCTTCCATTCCACTCATCAATCAACCGTTCAAAAAATTCATCGAGATATTTCAGCCGTTCGTCCGCGATGGATTTGGCGGTGACGGTGAACATGCGCTGGCGGACCTTTCGCAGTTTGAAGAGATGCTCGTGATACGCGCTGTGCGCTTCGCCCTCGACCTCTTTGCCGCTCTCCAAAAACTGACGGGAGGGAGGCGCGTACCAGGGAGTCCCTGCCAGCGTGGCGTAGCCGATGACGCGCGCCGCGCCGATGGCGCCCAGCACGTCGAGTTTGTCCGCGTCGAAGAGGATCTTGGCTTCGAGCGTTTCGGGTTTTTCCGTGCCGCGATAACGGTGTGCGCGGATGCAATGCTGGACAGCCGCGATCCGCTCCGCGTCCCAACCCTCGGCCGCGAGGACGTGCGCGGCAAATTCAGCGGAGGCATGGTGGTGGTCCGCGCGCGAAGCGTGATTGGGCGCGGCTCCCTCGGCATCGTGCAACAACGCCGCGGCGCGGACAAGTTCCACGTCCGCGCCCTCGGCTTCGGCCAGCCGTTCCGCCATCCGATAGACGCGCAGGACGTGGTCGAAATCGTGGACAGGATCGGAGTCAACGTACCAGGCGCGGGCTTGTTCGATGGTGGGCATCAGTTTGTTTCCTTCATTTCATCGCGCAGAGATTCATTCCAATGGATGCCCTCGCGCATCATGTAATATGCGCCCAGGATGGTCGGCGCAAGCCAGAGGGCAATGTGCAGGACGAGGGTGTAACCTGTTGCGGCGGCCTTGTCCACGCCATAGGCTTGCAGGACGGCGATGCCCGGGGTGTCGAACGTGCCAACGTAGCCGGGTGCGGAGGGGAGGGTGGTCGCCAGGTTAACGATGCCGTTCATCAGCATCAACGCGAAGAATGAGACGTTGAAATCGAAAGCGTGCATCACGAACCAGTATTTGCCCGTCTCCAACAGCCAGATGACCACCGAAGTGACGAAGACCATCAGCACGTTGAATGGAGAGCGCAGGGATTCCAATCCATCCAGGAATTTATTCATAATGCCGATGATTTTCTCCTGGATTCGTTTTGGAAGGAGATGCGTGACGAACCACAATCCCACACGCGCCGTCATGTGCGGGAACATGGCCGCGAGCAAAAAAATCCCCAGCGCACCCACAAACACGGCGGATCCCCAGACTGCCGCCGATTGGATGTCGCCGACAAATCCCGAGTCGCTGTTGATGCGCGCCAGTTCGGGCAGGTTGAGGAAGACAAATGCCAGCATCACCACGCCGTCGAAGATGCGCTCCACGATCACCGTCGCCAGCGAGGCCGAAACGGACACGCCTTCCTTGCGCTTCAGAATCACCGCCCGCAGTACCTCTCCCGCGCGGAAAGGATAGATGTTATTGCCCATGTAGCCGATGCAGACGATGGGAAACATCCTCTTCGTGGGAATCGGTTTGATTGGCCTCAGCAGATAATGCCAGCGCCATGCCCGCGCCCACAGCCCCACCAGATAGACCGCCACGCCGGGAATCAACCACCAATATTGGGCGGATTTGACGGACACCCAGAAGGATTCCCAATCCAGGCCGCGAACAGCCCAAACCACAAAAAAGAGGCTGATGACCAGCCCCAGCCAGAACTGCCATTTTTTCATGCGGCGGATTTTATCACGGCGGGTAACACGTAGGGGCAGACACGCAGATCCGCCCCTACGATATAATCTTTCTATGGACATCAACCGCCTCGCGCCTGACTTTGAACTGCGCGGCCTCGATGGGCGTCTCCATCGCCTGAGTGGCTGCCGCGGGCGAATCGTCATTGTGAACTTTTGGTCGGCGGAATGCCCGCACGTCGTCCGCACGGACGCGTCCCTGCGCGCGGCGATGTCTCGATGGGAGGAGGTCGTATGGTTCTCGGTCGCGTCGAACGCGAACGAGTCGCCGGCAGAGTTGGAAAACGCGGCTCGAGAGCGCGGCCTGCCCACGGTCTTGATCGATGCGAAACAGGAGGCGGCAGACGCGTACGCGGCGCAGGTCACGCCCGAGGCGTTCATCCTCGACCGCGAGGGAGTCGTCCGCTATCATGGCGCGGTGGACGATGTCTCATTTTGTCAGCGCGTCGCAACACGTTCGTATGTGGAGGAGGCGGTGGACGCGTTGCTGGCAGGCGAATTGCCCGCAGTGACAGAAGTCCCTGCGTTCGGTTGCTCCATCATCCGTGAAACTTGAATCATGCTAGAATAAATCCGTGAGCACCGTAGCGGAACGAATTGTTTTTATCAAAAAGATCCATCTGTTCAGCGGCCTGTCGGAGGATGACCTGAAGGATGTGGCCGAGGCGTTGGTGGACGAGCCGTTTAAGAATGGTGATGTGATCATCAAGCAGGGATCGCGCGGCGAAACATTCTATATTTTGCACAGCGGTCAAGTGAAAGTAGTACGCCAGGACGGAAAGCGTGAGCAGGCGCTGGCAAATCTGGTTCCGCAGGATTTTTTCGGGGAAGAGGAATTGTTTACGAAGGGCACGCGCACGGCCTCAATCATAGCCATCAGTGACGGGAGTGTACTGGCCCTGCATCACTCAAAATTGAACGAGCTATTGAAAAAGGCGCCAAAAGTCAAACCGAATTTCGAGGTGGTGATCTCCACGCACCGCTTATGGAGACGGCTGCACTTTAAATGGGTGCGACCAGATGAGGTGGTTTACTTTCTGGCTCGCAAACATCCCATCCTGCTTTGGCGTGCGCTTGTCCTTCCAGTGATCTCCCTGGCAGCGCCCCTTTTGATGATGCTGTGGGCAATGATGGCGCAGGCGAACTGGATCTTTGCGGTTGCGGTCGTATTTCTATTGGCGATCGCAGGCTGGGTGGCCTGGGAAGTGGTGGACTGGGGAAATGATTATTACATTGTGACCAATCAACGCGTGGTTTGGGTGGAAAAGGTGGTGGGCATCTTCGATAGCCGACAGGAGGCGCCGCTCAGCACCATCCTTTCGGTGGGGGTGGAAACGGACGCCATCGGCAGGATATTGGATTATGGTCACGTGATCGTCCGCACATTTGTGGGCAAGATTCCGTTCAACTATGTCAGTCATCCCTATCACGCCTCGCGTCTGGTGGAGGAATACTGGGGACGTACCAAGGAGCGCAGTCTGAGCAGTGAAAAGGAAGCCATGAAGAACGCGCTTCGCAAGCGGCTGAACCTGCCCGTTCCTGATGAAACGACCGCGCCGCCAGAATCTCAGAAGTTTTCCAAACTCAAGCGTCCAAGCGTGTTCAAACTCTTCCTCGCCAACCTCTTCAAGTTGCGGCTGGAGGATGGGGACACGGTCACCTATCGCAAGCACAGTTTTGTGCTATGGCGGCAGATCTGGCTCCCCACAATGATCATCGTTGTCCTGTTCGCCTGGTGGCTGGGACGCATCATTTCCCTTATATTTTTTCCAGACCCCGCCAATCCGTTATTCAGCCTGCAAAACGGGGAGTTCACGGTAGACTCGCTCGTTCTGGCGATTCCCATCGTTTCCATCCCCTTCCATTTGTGGTGGCTCTATCAATACGTGGACTGGAAGAACGATATCTTCATGGTGACGCCCGACCAAATCATAGACATTGACAAAACGCCGTTTGGCACCGAAGAACGCCGCGCCGCGCCGCTGGATAATATTCTCAGCACCGAATCGGAGCGTATTGGCTTTCTGGGAAATATCTTCAATTTTGGAACGGTCTATATCACGGTGGGCGGAACCAAACTGGAATTCCAGGATGTCTTCGACCCGAACACCGTCCAATCGGACATTGACCGCCGCCGCATGGCGCGCGCGGCTGCCAAAGCCGCCGCGCAGGCCGCGCTGGAACGCGAGCGTATGGCCGAGTGGCTGGCCACCTATCACATGAACTCGGAACAGTTCCGCCGCGAGCAGGAACAACAAAACAGGACAGATAACGGGTAAAATCGGCGCGCAAATTGCAACTAGAGGTATGAAATGACAATCCGCACCATCGTCACACTCCCGGACCCGGTCCTGCGCCGCAAGGCACGGACCGTGACCAAATTCGACAAGGAACTACAGACTATCATCGACGACATGATCGAGACCATGCGCGAGGCGCCCGGTGTCGGTTTGGCCGCGCCGCAAATTGGACTCTCCGAACGTCTCATCGTTGTGGAATACTACGAGAACGAGGAGGCCGAAGAGTCGGAGGACGAGGCGAAAAAAAAAGTCTGGGTGATGCTCAATCCAGAGATTGTCAAAGCCTCCGAGGAAAAGGTGATGGGCGTGGAGGGATGCCTGTCGATTCCGAATCTCGTCGGCGAGGTGGAACGGCATGAGACGATCCAGGTCAAAGGTCTGAATCGACGCGGACAGCCGATGAAGGTCAAGGCCGCGGGATGGCTGGCGCGCATCTTCCAGCACGAGATCGATCACGTCAACGGCGTCGTCTTCACGGACCGCGCCGTGCGCGTCTGGATTCCCGAAACCGAGGAAGAAAAGGAAGACCGCGTCTAGTGGTATCCATCCATCGCCTTACCGCCGCCGACCTGCCGCGCCTGCGTCAGTTCTGGAAGGAACGCTGGGATGGGGAATTCGTCGTTGCGCATGGGACGATCTTCCACCCCGAAAATGTAAGCGGTTTCCTCGCGCTGGACGGCAACGATTGGGTCGGTCTCATCACTTACACGTTTTTGGACACCGATTGCGAGATCGTCTCCATTGACTCGCTGCGCGAAAACGAAGGCATCGGGACGGCGCTCATCGAGAAAGTGGTCGAGGAAGCCAGGGCCAATCAATGCCGCCGCGTGCATCTCACCACCACCAACGCCAATCTGCGCGCGTTGGGCTTTTATCAGAAACGTGGATTTTGTCTTTCTACTTTGTCTCCTGGCGCGGTGAATGAAGCCCGCAAACTCAAGCCGTCCATCCCGCTCATCGGCGAGAACAACATCCCATTGCGCGATGAGATCGAGTTGGAAATGTTGTTGACGTAGGCAGGTACACAATTAGACACGTATACAGGTAAAAACGGAACACGGAACACGCCAATCACCAATCGCCAATTACCATTTACCAACCACCGTGTATTTAAAACGCCTCTCCCTCACCAACTTCCGCAACTTCACCCGCCTGGATATTGACGTTCCACGGCGGTCTGTTTTGTTGGTGGGCGGCAATGCGCAGGGCAAGACCAGCATCCTCGAAGCGATTTATTTTCTCGCCGCGCTGACATCCTTCCAAACCAACGCCGACCGACAGATGGTCAACTTTCTCGAAGCGCGCAAGACGCCCGCCGTGGCGCGCATCGTTGGAGAATATGCGCGCGGGACGCGGACGCACAAACTCGAAGTCCGCCTCATCCTGGACGCAGTCGGGGTCGGCAATGGACAGCGTCTCCGCAAGGAGATTCTGCTCGATGGCGTGAAGAAGCAGGCCAGCGACGCGGTGGGCAAATTTAGCGCGGTGGTCTTCGTCCCGCAGATGTCGCAGATCATCGAGGGCGGGCCAGACGAGCGCCGCCGCTATCTCAACCTGGCGCTGGCACAGGCCGTCCCCGCCTATGCGGGCGTGCTCTCCGATTATGGCAAGGCTCTCGAACAGCGCAATGCCTTACTCAAAGCGTTGGACGAACGCGGAGGCAACGCGGACCAGTTGGAGGTCTGGGATGAAACGCTGGCGCGGCTCGGCGCGCAAATCATCCAGTGGCGCATCGCGGCCGTGCAGGAGTTGGAGAAGCAGGCGGTGCGCGTCCACCTCGAGTTGACGCGCGGCGCGGAAGTCCTCCGCCTGGCGTACGAACCGTCATTCGACCCCGCGCCGAAGATCGCTCTCAAATTGGACGCGCCCACCGACCGCTCGAACATCCCGCTCAAGGACATCGAACGCGGCTTTCTGGACCGTCTGCGCGGACTCCGCTCCGAGGAGATTTCGCGCGGCGTGACGACGATCGGCCCCCACCGCGACGAGTTGCGTTTCCTCGCCAACCAGATCGACCTCGGCGACTACGGCTCGCGTGGACAGATCCGCACCGCCCTGCTCTCGCTCAAACTCGCCGAAGTTTCCTGGATCAAAGAGCGCACGACCCAATGGCCTGTCATCCTGCTCGACGAGGTGATGGCCGAACTCGACCTGCAGCGCCGCGCCGATTTGCTGAAATATCTCGGCCAGGCGGAACAATCCCTGCTCACTGCCACAGACCTGCACATGTTCACGCCCGAGTTCGTGGAAGAAGCAAAGGTCTGGCGCGTAATAAACGGAAAAGTAGTGATGTAGGACAAATTGCCAATTTGTCCCAGATGGCGCAAATTGGCAATTTGCGCTACAAAGGAGTCAAACATGTCTGTCAAACATACCGAATCTGTTGAAAAGAAAAACGTGGCCGCTGGAAAAGACACCACCATCCAGGTTTTGATCTCCGCACAGGAAGGCCCCAACTTTGCCATGCGGAAATTTTCCATGCAGGCGGGCGGCGGAATGCCGCGTCACACCAACACGGTGGAGCATGAGCAATATGTGTTGCGCGGCCACGCGCGGATTGGGATTGGCGAGGAAGATTACGAAGTCCGGGCGGGCGACGTGGTGTTCATTCCCGAAGGCGTGATCCATTATTACGAGAACATTGGCGAGGAGCCGTTCGAGTTTTTGTGCATCATCCCGAATAAGCCCGATGAGATCAAGATCGTCGGTGAGGGATGTTGAGTGGTGATATTGAAGCCTGGGGAAAGCCTCGTTTTATAAACGCTAGAACCGCAAGTGGCGGACCGTCAGTCCGTTGTTGATCAATTCCTTGAGAGCATCGATGCCGATGCGCAAGTGCATATCCTGGAACTCGCGCGTCACATTGCGGTCACTCTCGGCGGTTTTAACCCCACTGGGGGTCATGGGCTGGTCGGAAACGAGCAGTAACGCCCCAGTGGGAATCTTGTTGTAGAAGCCCGTACTGAACAGGGTGGCGGTTTCCATATCCACTGCCATGGCGCGGATGCGGACCAGATATTTCTTGAATTCATCGTCGTGCTCCCAAACACGCCGGTTGGTGGTGTAGACTGTCCCTGTCCAATAATCACGTTCGTGGTTGCGGATGGTGGTGGAGACGGCCTTTTGCAGATTAAAGGCGGGCAGAGCCGGGACCTCGGGCGGGAAGTAGTCATTTGAGGTCCCTTCGCCTCGAATGGCCGCGATCGGCAGGATCAAATCTCCAATGGCATTCTTCTCCTGCAGGCCTCCGCACTTGCCGAGGAACAGACAGGCTTCGGGCTGGACGGCTCCCAGCAGATCCATGATCGTAGCGGCATTGGCACTTCCCATTCCAAAATTGATCAGCGTGATGCCATCGGCGGTCACGTTGGGCATGGGCTTATCTTCCCCACAGATGGGGGCGTTGAACCATTGGGCGAAGGTGTGCAGGTAGGCTTCAAAATTGACCAGCAGGATGTGCTGTCCAAACCCATCGAGAGGCAACCCAGTGTAACGAGGCAGCCAGTTCGAGACGATTTCCTTTTTGGTTTTCATATTTTCTCCACGAGACCCAGGGGTACGGGTCAATCTTCCTTGATCTCCCGTACCGATGAGAATCAGCAGGGAGGGAACGCTGATAGATTAAGGGCAGGTCAAAGACCTGCCCTTTGTTACAACGGCTCTTTGGCTGGATGCCCCGCATGGCGCGGATACTTCGGCGGCGTGGCGTGGAGTTTATCCACCAACACAAGGTAGCGATCCTCGGCCACGCCCGGCAGGTTGAGGGGAATCAATTGCTGTAATTTGCCTCCCAGCAATTTCATCGCCTTCTCTGCAGCCTGCGCCTCGGCCGGTCCGCTTTCGCCTTTTTGCGCCAGCATTGTCCCGCCGACTTTCACCAGCGGCAGGAGATACTCGCTCAACACATTCAAATTTGCGACCGCACGCGCCACCGCCCAATCGTAATTCTCGCGGTGACGCGCATCCTGTCCCACTGTCTCCGCGCGCGAGTTGACGACGTCCACGCCATCGAGTTTGAGCAACTCGACAATGTGCTGGCAGAACATGGCCTTCTTGCCCACCGACTCGACCAGCGTCACCTGCATGGACGGATATAAAATTTTGAGGGGAATGCCCGGGAATCCCGCGCCCGTCCCCACGTCAATGAGACGAGTCGGCGGGTTGGCTTTCCAGGCAAGGACGCAGGAGAATGAGTCGAGAAAGTGTTTGACGCGGATTCCCTCCACGTCGCGGATGGCCGTCAGATTGAATTTCTGATTCCACGACATCAATTCTTTTTCGTAGGTGGAAAGCGCCAGCACCTGCCGCCCCACCAAATGGACGTTAAACAACTCCCTCGCATCGTGGATTAATTTTTCCATTAGCAAAATTATACCCTCTTCGTTGCCTGCGTTATAATCCAGCCGCCCTATAGTATTACTCCGTGAAAACTATGCCAATCGCGAAGATTTTGCCTCAGTACC
>DYKX01000108.1 GCA_020722375.1 Anaerolinea thermophila | reverse complement strand
ATGATCTTCCAGAAGCCCAGCCTGCGGACGCGCGTCTCGTTCGATATGGCCATGCGTCACTGCGGCGGGGATGCGCTCTACCTCTCTCCGAACGAGATCGGCCTCGGTAAGCGTGAGTCCATCGCCGATGTGGCGCGCGTCCTTTCGGGATACGTGCAGGCCTTGATGGCGCGTGTCTTCGAGCACGAACACGTGCTGGAATTGGCGAAGTGGTCGAGCATCCCCGTTATCAACGGCTTGAGCGACTACAACCACCCCTGTCAGGGCATGGCCGATGCGTTGACCGTCATCGAGAAGTTCGGTAACCAGAAAGGCCTCAACGTCACGTTCGTGGGCGATGGGAACAATGTCGCCGTCTCGCTGATGCACGTCTCTGCCAAACTGGGTTGGAATTTCACCCTTGCCAGTCCCGAAGGCTACGATCTGACCCCGAAGGCGGTGGAGATCGCCAAGGCGATTGCCGCCGAGACGGGTTCGAAACTCGCGTTCACGCGGGACCCGCACGCGGCCGTCAAAAACGCGCACGTCATCTATACCGATACCTGGACCTCGATGGGGCAGGAGGAGGAGACCGCCAGGCGTGAAAAGGTCTTCCCGCCCTACCAGGTCAACGCCAAACTGGTGGGTGAGGCGGATAAGGACGTGATCGTGATGCATTGCCTGCCCGCGCACCGCAACCACGAGTTGACCGACGAGGTGGCGGACGGACCGCACTCGGTCATCTTCCCGCAGGCGCACAACCGCCTCCACGCGCAAAAAGCCATCCTCGCCCGTTTGTTTGGGGTGGCATAAACTAACCATATGAGAGCAGATGATTAGTAACTAGTCATCTGCTCTCTGTTCTCTACTCCATTGATTACAGGAATTTCCATGAACACCAAAGACTATATTGCTTTAGAAGAACAGTACGGCGCGCACAATTACCATCCCCTTGACGTTGTCATCGAAAAGGCCGAGGGAGTATGGGTCTATGACGTGGATGGCAAAAAGTACCTCGACTGCCTGAGCGCCTACTCCGCCGTCAATCAGGGACACGTTCATCCTGAAATTTTGAATGCCATGCTCGAACAGGCAAAGAAGGTGACGCTTACTTCGCGCGCCTTCCGCAATGATCAACTCCCGCTCTTCTACAAGGAATTCTCCGAGATGACGGGCTACGAAATGTCCCTGCCGATGAACTCGGGGGCAGAGGCAGTGGAGACGGCCATCAAACTGGCGCGGAAGTGGGCTTACACCGTCAAAGGCGTGGCGCGGCATCAGGCAGAGATCATCGTCTGCGCGGGGAATTTCCATGGACGGACGACCACTGTCATCTCGTTCTCGACCGAGCCGCTGTACCGCGATGACTTCGGACCGTTCACCCCTGGTTTTCTCGTTGCCCCCTACGGCGACGCGGACGCCATTCGGCGGCTGATCACGCCCAACACGGCCGCCGTCATGCTCGAACCGATCCAGGGGGAGGGTGGGGTCATCATCCCGCCCGCAGGGTATTTGAAGGAAGTGGCAGACCTGTGCAAGGCGAACAACGTACTCTTCATCGCGGACGAAATTCAAACGGGTCTGGGTCGGACGGGGAAACTGTTCGCCAGTCACCATGAGGGCGTCCGCCCCGACGTCGTGGTCGTGGGCAAGGCGCTCTCGGGCGGCTTCTATCCCGTCAGCGCGGTGCTTGCAGACAAGCCCCTGCTTGGGCTGTTCCAGCCCGGCGAACACGGCTCCACCTTCGGCGGGAATCCGCTGGCGGCGGCCATTGCGCGCGCCTCTCTGCGTGTGATCCGCGAGGAAAAACTGGCCGAACGCGCTCACGAACTGGGGACGTACTTTATCGAGCAATTGTCCGAGATCCCCAGCCCGCACGTCAAGGAAGTGCGCGGGCGCGGGCTTTTGATTGGTGTGGAACTCAAACCCGAAGCAGGCGGAGCGCGCCGCTTCTGCGTGGCCTTGCAGGAGAAGGGGATTCTTGCCAAGGAGACGCACGACAACGTCATTCGCTTTGCCCCGCCGCTGGTCATTGACAAAGCCACCATCGACTGGGCGCTGTCGTCCATTCGCGACGTGTTGAATATGAAATAAAATCTCATATAGTCCCATGTAGCCGCGACTTCAGTCGCCCGAACGGCTGAAGCCGTTACTACGTGGAAGTGGAGACACCATGAACATTGGCATACCAAAAGAACGCCGTCCGTTCGAGTATCGCGTGGGACTTTCGCCTGCGGGGGTGGAGATTCTCTCCCAGATGGGCAGTCAGGTGTATGTCGAGCATGAAGCGGGCGTGGGGGCGGGGTTCAGCGATCGGGAGTACGAAAAGGCCGGGGCGCGTCTCGTCTACTCGGGCGAGGAAGTCTATGGCCGAGCCGACCTGTTGCTCAAGGTGGCGCGTCCGCTTAAGGCTGAATTGGAGTGGCTCAGGCCCGAAACGGCGCTGATGGCGGCGCTGCACCTGGCTTCGGCCCGCCAGGATAAACTGGATGTGCTGATCGAAAAGAAGATCACATCCATCGCGTACGAAAAGATCGCATTGGCAGATGGGACGCGGCCCGTGCTTCGTCCGTTCAGCCAGATGTGCGGGGCGATGGCCGCTTCGATCGCGGCGCGCTGTTTGCAGAATAATTGGGGCGGCAAGGGGATCTTGTTGGGCGGCATGCCCGGCGTGCCGCCCGCCGAAGTGGCGATTCTGGGCGGCGGTGTGGTGGGGACGTATGCCACGCAGGCATTTCTCGGCCTCGGCGCCCACGTCACCGTGCTGGATCGTAATATTTTGGCTTTGCAACGCATCGTTGACCGCTTCCCGGGCGTGTCCACCATGATCTCCACGCGGCGTAACATCGAACGCGTCGCCTCTTTCGTGGATGTGTTGGTGGGCGCGGTGCTTGTCCCCGGCGAGCGCACGCCCCTGCTTGTGCCGCGCGAAGTTGTCCGCTCGATGAAGCCGCGCTCCGTGATCGTGGACGTGGATATTGACGAAGGCGGCAGTGTGGAGACGGCGCGTCCCACCACACACGACCAGCCAAGTTTTATCGAGGAGGGAGTCATTCATTATTGCGTTCCGAACATTCCCGGCGTGGTGGCGCGCACCTGCGTGCATTCCTTTGTCAACGCGGTTATGCCCTTTGTCATCGAGATGGCGGAAAAAGGTGTGGAAAAAGCCATTGACGAAAATCCTGCCATCGAGATCGCTGTCGGTACGCGCGGCGGAAAACTTTCGCATATGGGACGTTTTACAGCCCGCAAGGATGGCGAAGATGGACTGGAGTAGTCTCTACAAATCGCGCGTAACAACGCCCGAAGAGGCGGTGAAAGTCATCCAATCGGGGAACCGCGTCTTTTTGACGGGGAATGTCTCCGTGCCGCAGAAGGTGCTGGCGGCGCTGGTAAACCACGCTCCGAATTTGACCAATGTGGAGATCGTCCAGGTGCTGACCATCGGCCCGGCGGATTACGTCGGCCCTGCCATGGAAGGCCACCTGCGCGTCAATACCATGTTCATCAGCCACAACATCCGCAAGGCCGTGCAGGATGGCCGCGCCGACTTCACCCCGATTCTGCTTTCGGAATTTCCGCTGCTGTTCAAACACGGCATCCTTCCGCTGGATGTGGCGCTCATTCAAGTCTCCCCACCCGATGAGCATGGCTTCTGTAGCCTCGGCGTGGAAGTGGGACCCACCAAAACGCCCGCAGAAATGGCGAAGGTCATCATCGCTGAAGTCAACGAGCAGATGCCGCGCACGCTGGGCGATTCGTTCATCCACGTCAGCCGATTGCATCACATCGTCCCCGTGAATTATCCCATTCCCGAGCTGGCAATGGCCGAGGAAGGCGACGCGGAAATTGTGGAGCAGATCGCGGGTCACATCGCGGAACTCATCCCCGACGGCGCGACCATGCAACTGGGCATCGGCGCGATTCCCGATGCGGTGTTGAAATATCTCTACGACAAACGCGACCTGGGCATCCACACCGAACTCTTCTCGGACGGCGTGATTGGCCTCGTCAACGCGGGCGTGCTGACGAATGCCCGCAAGACCCTGCACCCGGGCAAGATCGTGGCTGGCTTTTTGATGGGAAGCAAACGCCTGTACGATTGGGTGGACGACAACCCGATGATCGAACTGCACCGCTCGGAATACGTCAACGATCCCTTCGTCATCGCGCAGAACGAGCGCATGGTGGCGGTCAACTCCGCCATCGAGGTGGACTTGACGGGGCAGGTCTGTGCCGACAGCATCGGCCCCAAACTTTACAGCGGCGTCGGCGGCCAACTGGACTTCATCTACGGCGCCTCGCGCGCCAAGAATGGCGTGCCTGTCGTTGCCCTGCCAAGCACCGTCACTTTCAAAGATGGGACGCGCTTGAGCAAGATCGTCTCCATGCTCAAGCACGGCGCGGGCGTTGTTACCACGCGTAACCATGTGCGCTTCATCGTCACCGAGTTCGGCGTGGCGGAACTGTATGGCAAGACCATCCGCCAGCGCGCCCAGGCGTTGATCAACATTGCCCATCCCGAGTTTCGGGACGAACTCACCAGACAAGCGAAAGAACTGCATTACCTGTAAACCAGCGCGTTCCATTGCGGCGGCGTCTCTTTGCTGGGGCGCCGCCGCGTATCTTTTATGCAACTGTCAGTGTTATGTGCGATAATAAACACGAGGATTTTTAATATGATTACCAAACGAAAAGCAAAAATTGTCGCCACCATCGGGCCAGCCAGCCAGAGTGAAGAGATTCTGCGTCAACTGATCACGGCGGGACTGAATGTCGCCCGTCTCAACTTCTCGCACGGCACGCACGCGGAACATGCCGCGCGCATCGCGGCCATCCGCAAGGCGGCCGCGGAACTCGATACCACCGTCGCCATTTTGCAGGATTTGCAAGGGCCAAAAGTCCGCGTCGGAAGCCTCCCCCGGCCTCTCGTCCTGAAAGAAGCGGAGCAGGTGATTCTGTATGCGGAGGAGGACGCGCTTCCCGATTTCGACGGACAAAAAATCCCCGTCGCGTTCGAGGAATTGTTCGCTTCCGTTCGGACGGGGGACCGGCTTCTGCTCGATGACGGTCGTCTCACGCTGACGGTGGAATCGCCTCACCCGCGCCATCTGACGGCCCGCGTGGATGTGGGCGGGACGCTCACCTCGCACAAGGGCATCAACCTGCCTGGCGTGCGGCTTCGCATCGCGGGCTTCACCGATAAGGATGAGGCCGACCTGGAGTTTGGCCTCGCGCAGGGCGTGGACGCGGTTGCCATCTCGTTTGTCCGTTCGGCGGATGATGTGCTCAAAGTGCGGACGGCGATGAAAAAATTCGGTTACAACGGCGGCGGCAAACGCGCCCCGCTGGTCATTGCCAAACTGGAGAAGCCCGAAGTCTTCGACGACCTTGACCGCATCCTTGAAGTGGTGGACGGTGTGATGGTGGCGCGCGGCGATCTGGGCGTGGAAATGCCGCCCGAAAAAGTGCCTGTGTTGCAGAAGAAGATCATTCAGGCCGCCAATGCACGCGCAAAACTTGTCATCACTGCCACGCAAATGCTCGAGTCGATGATCTCGAATCCGCTCCCGACGCGCGCCGAAGCCTCGGACGTTGCCAACGCCATCTTCGACGGCACCGACGCGGTCATGCTCTCAGCAGAATCCGCTTCGGGAAAATATCCCGTTGAAGCAGTGACGATGATGTCGCGCATCGTCACGGAGGCCGAGTCTCATTTTGTGGAGTGGGGCAAGGCGCGCTCGCTCGAATCGCTCGGAGACAGCGACGCGGCCTCGATGGCGCGCGCCGCCTACGAGGTCGCGCGTGATCGGGATGTGTCCGCCATCGCCGTCTTCACCATGCAGGGACGCACCGCGCTGTTGATCTCCAAGTCGCATCCGAATGTCCCCATTCTGGCATTCACTCCCGAAGAGGAGACTTGCCGACGATTGTCGTTCTTGTGGGGCGTGCTACCGCGCCTCGTCCCATTTGCGAACACGATGGAGGATATGCTCCAGCATGTGGACTCGGCCATGGTGCAAAACGAAATGGTCAAGCCCGGTCAGCAGGTGGTGCTGGTGTGCGGATTCCCGGTTGGCGCGTTGAGAACCCCGAATATGACCTTGTTGCATACGGTGGGAGGGTAGAGGCAATCCTGTGTGATTGTCCGTTTCAGCGAATTATTTTTCCGTGCTGGCAATGACCAGCCCAATCCCGATCATCACGCCGCCAAGCATGAAGAGCGGCGTGATCTCCTCGCCGAGGAACAGCGCGCCGAGGATCGTCCCGACGACGGGTTGCGCGAAAAACGTCAGCGACGCGACCGCGGCGGGCAATTCGGCGAAGGCGTAATTCCACAGGAACATGGCGATGGCGGTGGAGATGATCCCGAGGAAGAGAATCCCGCCCACGATTCCGAGCGTAATCTCGCCAAGACCTTGCGACTGAATCTCCCAAAACCCGAACAACAGACTCGACGGGATGCCGCCTGCCAGCATCACCGCGCTCGAGGCCAGCAGGTCGCCCGTCCGCGAGACTTTGCGTACCAGGACGGAGTACAACGCCCAGGTCAGGGCCGCGGCGAGCAGGGACATGTTGCCCCAAAATAACGTGGGCGAGAGTTCCGCGTTGCGCGGGTCGATCACCGCGGCCACGCCCAACGTCGAGATGACGAGCGCGATGAGTCGACGCGCGGTCGTCTTCTCCCCGAGCAGGAAGGGCGCGAAGAGAAGCACGAACGCAGGCGTGGCAGAGGTCACCAGCGAGCCGTTGGACGCCGTGGAAAGTTTCGTCCCCACGAATTGGAATCCCAGCGAAATGCCGTATCCCACAAAACCGACGAGGAAGGACGACCAGAATTGTCCCTTCGTCATCGTCACGCGCGGACGGAACGCGAGCGCCGCTCCGAGCGCCAGAACGCCCAACACGAGCCGCGTCGCGAGCAACGCGAAGGGCGGAATGACTTCGAGAACCACTTTGCTGACAACGTACATGCCGCCCCAAATGGAGGCCGCCGCAAGGCCGGAGATGAGTCCGCGTAATTGATGTTTGGGCATAGTGAATAATTATCCACTTATGTGGTTGTTGGAGCGGTTTTCTGATTTCCCCGTAGAGACCCGATCCGCGCCGGTTTATATCGCCAAGGCATCGCGGATGATGTTCAATATCCGCTTGGCCAGCCAGCCTAGCGCCAAATCGCGGTTATCTTTCATAGAGGGTTCGTCCTTCGCGCAAGGCAGTGGTAATGAAAGCATTGGGGACATTTTGCCATTCGGTTATTTCGCGCATCGTCCAGACTAAAATGTCTTTTGGATGTCCAAGATTTTTTAGCGCGCGACGATAAGGTGCGGCTCGGAGGTGGCGCGGCTGTTCGGTATTCTCAACGACCAGAAGATCGTAATCGCTCTCGGCTGTGGATTGTCCGCGCGCCACAGAACCGAAAAGAATAATTTTATCCGGCCTGCCGGCGGTGAGCAGGCGCTGAACAATTTCCTGCAAAGTGGGTTCAACAATCTTTACGCCAGTCATGGTCTACGAATCCTTTCTGGGGAGATTATATGCCAGACTTTCAAAGTCTCCAAGACTATTTTGTTTGTTGCCTCGCGCTATTCAAGGCCAGATGTCCTTAGCCTCTTGATTTCCCCTCTTTTCTTTTTGCCCTTCAAGCGTTCCTCTTTTGACGCGCGTGTTGGCCTGGTTGCCCGGCGCGGTTTGGGCTTCTCTTTGGCTTTTTTTACCAACTCGTGGAAGCGTTCCAGCGCGTCGAAGCGATTCTGCTCCTGCGTGCGATATTTCTTCGCCTCGATGACCAGCACCCCGTCCGCGCTGACGCGTTTCCCCGCCAGTTTGACGAGCCGCGCTTTGACTTCCTCGCGCAGGGAGGGGGAACGAGTCACGTCGAACCGCAACTGTACGGCTGTCGCGACCTTATTGACGTTTTGCCCGCCCGGCCCGCTGGCGCGGATGTAATCGAAGGTAAGTTCTTTTTCGATCTGGTTCATTTGGGTGATTATACTGGAATTTTGATTTGCGTATAGTCAATACAATCACTGCCATTATTTTACACTGCCGCCGGGAAAATACTGCCCTTCTGGGTAACGCCCCGGTGGTGCCATTGGCCGCCGCGCCAATTAAATAGGGCGAACAACTGCCAAGGCAGGTCGCGGGAATGTTTGAAACAATATTACCGCTATCCGCGTGCACATCCCCGCCCACCGCCTGCCACCAAGCATCCTAGTCGGCAATCCCGTTTACGGTCACAGTCGCCGAGTCCCGGCAGTCTTCCCATTGGCCATATTTACCGCCAATCAATTCGTCAAACAATATGGCCCGGGCAGTAATTGTGGCTGTGCCGCCGGATACGCCGGTAGCCGTAGTTTTAAAGGTTTCCCCATTAGCCACGGTACCGTCATCTACGGCCGGATCAACCGTTACCGCCGCATTATTGGAAGAAAAAGTTACCTTCTTGATAAATGGCGAATCAACAATATTCATGGTCAATTTAACTGTGCCGCCAATGTCCAAGGTCGAGCTTCCGGGAGTCAAAGAACATGAAGATAGCCACGGCTTAAGGGTAGAGCCGGAACATTCACCGGCGGCATTAATTATTTTCCAAAAATAAACTGTGCCGGCTTCGGTAAATAAGCTTTTTAACGCCTTATAGGCGGTTTGGGAATTTGGTAAATTAACTTCGCGGATAATACATAGCGGCGCATAAGCGCCGGTGCAATTAAAGCGAACCGCCATATAATCGCTCGAGGCTCCGAGCGCCTGCTTGGTGCCGCCAGTCCCCGGCGTCCAGGTCGCCTGCACCTTCGCCGCCGAATAATCCCGGTTAATCGCTAGATTTGTCGGCGGGGTTGTCTCGCACCCGCCCCCGCCGCCGCCTTGATTAAAACAGCACGTGCCTTCTTTATATTGCCAAACTGTGTCAGTACAGCCGTTGCTCGGAGTGCTGTCAGTACAAACGCCATAATCAGGCACAGAATATTCGCAAGCCGCGTCACAGGTCATGGTTTTAGCGCTAGTATATTTTTGCTCGCACCAATTATCTTCACCATCACCATCAGGGTCAACTCCTCTACACCCGTCCCACCACTGAATTGTCCGCGTGCCCATACAGTAATCGCCCACGCCGTTATTACAGGTCACAGCCAATGCGCCTCTAACCGCTCCGCTAAAAAATCCAATTACAACCAAAACAATTGCCAACAACCGATATTTATTCATTTTGCAAATTCTCATAAATTTTAATTGCATAAAGCGT
>DYKX01000293.1 GCA_020722375.1 Anaerolinea thermophila | reverse complement strand
TTTTGATTTCAAGGAGATGTTCCGTCATGGCAAAATAAATAGCCTCTACCGAGAAAGTGAAATCGGTAGAGGCTATCAGTCGGTGAAGACGGTTTTGGCGAGCCTCATCGCCTAATGGTTGATGGATTTTATTCTATCACACCTTGACTTTCCGAATGAAAATGATTCGTGGTCGTGGAAATCGCCTGAAATCCCAATTAGATTGCACACTCTACCGACACCCGCAGGATACCCCTGCGGGTGTTTTCGTATCATCCGCCGCATGTCTCAACCCCAAGACCAATTCGCGGCGGCCATCGCCTCCGAAGCCGTGGAGATCCTGGAAGACCACCTGCTTTTTCCGGGCGGGTATCTTCTGCCTCTGTCTGCGCGCGGCAGCGGCGTGCCCGGACAGACCGATCGTCCCTGGTCGCGCCTCACAGCCGAAGTCTTCTATCCCAACCTGCCTGTCATCTATTCTCTTTCGTTGCGCCGCGAGCCGCCAGATGTATTGCGCGGTTCCTTGCGCGCGCCGGACTGTCTTCGAAGGCTTCATGATGGCGCTGGCCGAGAAGACCGGCCGCCGTCCCTCCATGGCCGAGCGCGCTCTGCACCATTTCCAACCGGGCGGCAGACTCTTTCCTGGGTTGGATGAACCGACATTATTTTTGGAAGAAACTCTTCCTTTGTTGCCCGCGCCCTCGCGTCAGGTGTTGCCTGCCGAAGATTCAGTGTAACTATTCAGCCTGATGAAAAAACTAACACATCTCAACGGTAAATTATACAAACATCTGGAATAATTGCATTCAATGACACCGATCCAATTGCCAAGCCGTGAAGCCATGCACGCCGCGTACCAAGAGGGGGAAGAGGCGGTTCTGAAAGTATTTGATCAACTGATGGCCGTGATTCAAACATTGGAGTCCCAATTTCAGGCGTTGGAAGATCAGAAAAACAAGGACAGCCATAACAGCAGCAAACCGCCCAGCAGCGACCCCTCCCCGGCCCTCCCCGCATAGTCTGCGTCATCGCAGTGGGAAGAAGGCGGGTGGACAAGACGGGCACAAGGGTGTTCGCTTGGAACCGGTCAACCAGCCTGACCACACGGTGGTACATCGGGTAAAGCATTGTCAGGCCTGTGGTATGGAGTTGGAAGGCTTGCCTGCGGAAAAGGTGGAGAAACGCCAGGTGTTTGATTTGCCGGAAGAGGTGCGCTTGGAAGTGACCGAACATCAGGCGGAAATCAAGACCTGTCCGCGCTGCGGGGAGCAGAATGAAGCCGAGTTTCCGCCAGAAGTGACGCAGGCAACGCAGTATGGTGTGCGTGCGCAAGCCCAAATGACGTATTTCAACATGTATCATTTCATTCCGGTGGAACGCACGGCGGAAGTGATCGAGGATTTGTACCGGCAACCGGTCTCGGC
>DYKX01000292.1 GCA_020722375.1 Anaerolinea thermophila | reverse complement strand
GCTCGGCAAATTGGCAATTTGCCCTACAACTTTAACTTGTGGAGGTACTAGTAATCAAGCCGACCTGTGTACGTGTGTACTTGTCTACCTGTGTACATTGACATCGGAGATCCAACGTCGTTTCATCGAACTGCAATGCCGCACTTGAAAGTGTTTGGAGAAAGGAAGTGCGCGATGAAGGAAAGTCCTGTTGAACGACTGGCAAGAACCCACCCTGACTTGGAAATCTGGTGGGATTCGTCTCCCCTCGTGTACGACGCGTGGGCGCGGAAAATGCTCCAGAAGGCAGACTCCGCCCACAGGTCCGAGTTGGAAGCGCAACTCGCACGGCTCTACAACGCCGAAGCACCTTCACAAAGTATCTTCCGCGGCTGTACCACCAATCCCCCACTCTCGTGGCAGGCCGTCCAGGCCAATCCCGATTTCTGGCGCGCGTGGATTGACGAACTGGTCCAAACGCATCCCGAAATGAGCCTGTCCGACCTGACCTGGTCCACGTACAAGGAAGTGGTCAAGCGCGGCGCCGAAATGTACATGGACATCTTCAACGCTTCGCGCGGACGTTTCGGCTGGATCTCTGGTCAACTGGATCCCCGCCTCTTCACCGAGACCGAGCGCATGGTCCACGACGCCGAGGAACTCCACGCCCTGAGCCCGAACGTGATGATCAAAGTGCCTGCGAGTATGCAGGGCATCGAGGTCGTCAAAATCCTGACCTCGAAGGGCATCGGCACCAACACTACCGTCTGCTTCACCCTGCCGCAGATCCTCGCATCCGCAAACGCGGCCATGGAAGGCATCCGCCTCGCTGAGCAGAACAAAGTGGACTTGAGCAAATGGCGCGCGGTCATCACGATGATGATCGGGCGGTTGACCGAGCACGAAATTTTGGACGTGCAAGCCGCGCGCAAGAACATCCGCCTCTCGTGGCAGGACAAGCACTGGTTCGGGATCGCCGTCTTCCGCCGAGCGTATCGCATGTTGACCGAAGGCGGCTACGCCAGCAAGATGCTGGCCTGCTCGATGCGGGCGGGTCCCCTCGTGGCAGGGAAGATGCGCTTCTGGGACGTGGAAAAACTGGCTGGCGGCGACATCGTCTACACCTGCCCGCCGTACGTGCTCGAACCGCTCTTTGACATTGGCGAGGAACTGAACTTCGAGTCGCAGATCGAACGAGACGATGTGCCGAAGGATGTGATGGAAAAACTGATGCAGATTCCCTATTGCATCCAGGCCTATGACCCGAACGGACTGTCGCTGGAACAGTTCAACGACCACCCTGCCACGGTCAGCACGGTCACCGCGTTCTCGAAAGGCTTCGCGGGGCTGGAAGGTTTCATTGGTGAAAGATATAAACAGGTACACAAGTAGACACGTACACAGGTAGACAGGTACACAGGTAAA
>DYKX01000291.1 GCA_020722375.1 Anaerolinea thermophila | reverse complement strand
CCCAGGTCTCATTCGCCAGATAGATGTGCGTGTGGTAGAGGCCGAAGCGTTCCTTTGTCAGGTTCACGACCGATTGCAGTAATTCGTCCGGGTCCAGCACGGTGGAGGCGGTGGTGGAGACGCGCGCCACGGTTGCGAGTTCTGCCGCGCGCTTTTCGATTTCTTCCGTGAGGCGCAGCCGTTCCAATTGGGCGCTGACGCGCTCGGCAATTGCCTGCGCGAGTTCGGCTGCCTCGGGTGTGATCTTATCCGCGTTTGTCGTGGCAAGCTGCCCAATGGTCTCTCCGCGCACGATGAGCGGCTGCACAAGATTTGCCTGATTTAAATTGGAGGCTTCCTTAAGCGGGGTAACCTGGTTCGAATCGTAAACATAGCCAAGCGCGGCCTGTGCGCGTTGTGTGTATGCCTGCCAGCTTTCGCGGCTCAGGCGGCGGGTGGCTTCTTCGGCGTCGGCGCGGGCGCGGGAGGATTCGGCCAGCAGGCGCAAACTTTCCACCTGCTGCGCGACCTGGCGCGCGACCGCCGAGACCAGCGCTTTGTCCGCATCGGTCAGCGGGTGCGCAGGGTCCGCTTTCAGGAAGAGGCTGCCAACCTGTTCATCCAGAACCTGAATGGTTTCCTGAAGATCAAATTCGCTCACATCCGCTTCGACGCTGGGCGCGACTTCGGCCTGATTATATGAATAACCGATGCTTTCGCTGTTGCGGATGCCGTCCAGGAATTGCTGCCAGCTTTCGTGGGTGTACTGACGGGTGGCGGCCTGGGCTTCGGCGCGCGCGCGTTCTGTTGTGGCCAGCAGGCGCAGATTCTGAATTTGCAGGGAAGCCTGCTGCGCGACGGCCTGCGCCAGGGATTCTTCCTCCACGCTCCAGGCGCGCTCGGAAGGCGGCTCGATTCGTAATTCTCCGATCGTTTTGCCGCCTGCGGTTATTGGAGTCCCTACGACACTTCCCAGGCTTTCAGAAGGACTGCTCCCCGCTCGATACGGCAGCAGGTGATGATCGCGATAGGCATAGCCCATCTCTTCCTTTTCGTAAATGAGGGCCTGTCCGGGCGGCGTCTTTTTGAATTCCGCTTTTTCAGCGAGGAGTTGCGATTCAGCGGCGGCGGCGCGATTCTGGCTGTCCTCGAGTTGCGTCTCCAGTTCATGAATGCGCGCAAGCAGGGCGTCCATCTCATGGTTCAACGCTTTCTGGGCGGCAGGCGCAGACGGTCCCGTCGGGAGCGGTTGCTTCGCAATCTGCTCCAGATCCGAAAAGAGTTCTTCAACCCGTTTTTGTGATTTATGATCGGGTGGCATGGGTCATGTCTCCTGAGCCTGCGCCGCTTATTTCTTATCTTTCATGCTCAACTGGGCGATGGTCATGGGCGCGCCCAACGCATGACCCAATTCGCGCGCGGCGAT
>DYKX01000290.1 GCA_020722375.1 Anaerolinea thermophila | reverse complement strand
ACACACGGAACACGCAACACGTCCCGCGGCGCCGTCCTCATCCGCGGGACTTTCTTTCATCCTTCATAATTCATCCTTCATAATTTTCCTCATGGACTTCCTCGACAAACTCAACGCCCCCCAACGAAAAGCCGTCACAGCCGGGAGAGGGCCTGTTTTGGTCCTCGCCGGCCCCGGGTCCGGGAAGACGCGGGTGTTGACTCAGCGCGTCGCCTACCTGATCGCGTCCGAGGGAGTCCGTCCCTACCAAATCCTGGCGGTGACGTTCACCAACAAAGCCGCGCGAGAGATGGAGCGCCGCGTCCAGTCCCTGCTCGGCGAGGAAGCGACCCAGGGCATGATGCTCGGCACCTTCCACGCCATCTGCGCGCGGCTGTTGCGCCGCGAGGCCGAACACCTGCCGCTCGAAAGCAACTTCGTCATCTTCGACGCGGACGACCAGGAGCGCATCGTCAAGAGCATCATCCGCGAATTCAACCTCGACGAAAAACGCTTCCGCCCCGCGGCGATCCACGGCTCCATCTCGAAAGCGAAGAACGATTTGATCGGCGCGAACGATTACCCAATTACCAATTACCGCGACGAAGTGGTCAAACGCATTTATGTGGAATACCAAAAGCGACTCATCGCCAGCAACGCCGTGGACTTCGACGATCTGCTCGTCTACACCGCGCGCCTGCTGGAAGATAACCCGGGCGTGCGCGAAAAATACGCGCGCCGATTTGTCCACGTGCTGGTGGACGAATTCCAGGATACCAACCTCGCACAATACAGTTTGATCAAACATTTGGCGTCCGCACATCACAATGTATTTTGCGTTGGCGATCCCGATCAATGTTTTCCTGCTGGCACATTGATCCGAACAGAAAACGGTCAAAAAAACATTGAGAAAATAAAAGTGGGTGATTCTGTCCTTGCCGCAAGCGGATATGGCACACTCGCGCCTTCACGCGTCAATCACATTGGTCAGAGATATTTCAATGGAGATTTGGTAAAAGTCACAACAAAAGGCGGGATGACTTTCAGCGTCACACCGAATCACTTCATCTTTGCGATTCCCACCCCAAACCATCTCCGTGTCTCAGTGTCTCCGTGGTTTGACTTTGAATCAAAAGGGCGGGCAGATCATGTGATATCAGCGGGGCGCGCTCGCGCCGCAGATTCGTCGGGGCTAAAGCCGCCTTCTCAGTTCGTGGAAGTGGTTTCGACAAGCTCAACCCATCGCCTTCGAGCTGGCGCGCGCCAGTCGGGTTTACCCGACTTCCATGTACTGAGGCGGGGGATTTATCCCCCCGCCCCCACGACGGACAGCGGCGCGCTTCGCGCAGTACCGCAAGATTTATCTTGCACACCTCAGCCAGGCAACATGAATGTTGCAGTACCGCAAGATTTATCTTGCGCTTCCCAGC
>DYKX01000289.1 GCA_020722375.1 Anaerolinea thermophila | reverse complement strand
AGGAAAATCTTCGCGCTAGTTGCTGGAGAAAAAGACAGGAGTATCGGTGCGGCTCAAAGAGTTAAACCGTCCCGCGAAGTACCCGCCGGTGGTCAAGTGTATCGAGACCAGGGTAAAGGTTGTCGTAAAAGCGGCGAACTCTCTCGGAAAACCTTCGGGACGTTCCGCTTATCAAATGGCAGCGTGTTCAGTTGTTGCAACGCGCTGGCGACCATGTCCACCAGCAAAAGAAAATCCACAGGGGAGAGAAAGATACCAAGCCCCAGGATGCTGCCAGGCTTGAGCACGCGGTGCAGATCGGACAATACTGGCCCGGCATCCTGTAGATAGGGCAGCACACCAATGAAGAGCGCCAGGTCTACACTTTGATCAGGCAAGTGAGTGTGACATCCGATTGGATCGTCTCGACTTCATTTTTCTTATTCTCCTCAAGGCAGGAACCGCACCCGCACAAATCCACCGGTTTTGAGCCAATCGTTCAGGTTCATCATCAGTTTTGTTGCGTTACTCCAGCGCGGGTTGCGCGGCACGCCTGCGTAGAACCCGCAGGCATCCATCACCTTCAAGCGGGGCGACCAGGCTGCCAGCGTCCGCTGTGGACGCCAAAGCCCTAAGGCGAAGCGCATGGTGGGCACCCCGGTTCCTTTGAGCCGCCGATTGACCAGCGCAATCCCCAGTTTGGGCATGGTGTCGAAGCGGATTTCGCCGCCGGGGAAGCGTTGCGCCAGCGCCGTGAAAAGGTTGCGCACTTCGGACTCGTCAAAATACATCAACAGCCCGCCGGCGATGATGAAAATGCCCCTGGCTGGGTCGAAAGCGATTTCGTCGAACCAGCTTTGGTCAAATGCCGAGCGTTCCAGGCAGGCGCTGCGTTCGGTCTCGGGGATGAGCCTTTTGCGAAAGGCGATGGCGTCCGGCAAGTCAATGTCGTACCAGCGGATTTGACCGTTATCCACCCGCGAAAAGGTCGTATCCAAACCCGCGCCAAGATTGACGACTGTCGCCTGCGGATGTTCGGCGAGATAGGCGGTGATGGATTTGTCAAAACGCCGCGCCTGCACCAGGTAGGCGATACCGCCATACTCGCCCAATGCCCTGGCAAACGGGCGAAAGTCATGGTCCAGATGCGCGATGATTTCTTCGGCGCTCGGGTCGGTCAGCATTTCAGGGTACTGGCGGCTGTAGGTGGCTCGTCCCCACAGGGGAATCAGCATGGTTTCCTGTACGGTTTCGGATTGTAAAGTTACTTTTTCTGGCATGTACATCCAAAATGGGCAGGTGGGTTTTGTCTATAGTGGTACCATCGAAAATCTGTCGCAACCGCGAAGATTTTGCAGCGCGATATTTATATCGCCTTTGGTTGCGGAATGAATTCCGCGCTACGTCTGTCGCAACCGCGAAGATTTTGTAGCGCGATATTTATA
>DYKX01000288.1 GCA_020722375.1 Anaerolinea thermophila | reverse complement strand
TGAATTGGATCCTGCGCGGGCAGTTCATCTTCTGGCTGCTGGCGTACCTTGCAAGTACATGGAACGCCATTCAAAACTATCAGGAAAAAGCGCAAACCGTCTCTAACGCGCCTGGGATATTCGTAACTTCGATAACACTCTATACAGTTATCTTCGCGCTTTTTGCACTCATCACCTTCGTCCCCAAACTGGGCTATCGTCCGCGTATCTTCCTCATGCTGGGCGCGTACTATTTCCTCAGCCTCGCCCTGTTCAGCCTCTCCGCCCTCAGCGGCGACGCGCGCATCTTCCTCTTCGCCTTCGTGGTTCTGGCGGCAGTCTTCCTTGATACGCCTTGGAATATTCTTTCCCTTGCAGCGGCGTTGCTCGCCTTCGCCGTGATGGGCTGGTTGAACGTCTCTGGTATTTTACATATCGCCGCTGAATTTCAATATAATGCCACCGACCCCAGTGCATGGATCAGCGGCTGGGTGGTCTTCACCGCCCTGAGCATTTCGATCTCGCTGGGAATCACCCTCCTCTTGCGTTCCCTCCGCCAAAGCCTGGAAAAAGCGGATACCGCTCTGCAAAACGAACAACGCGCCGCCGCGTCTCTGCGCCTGCTGAGTAACATCAACCAATTGATTGTGCGCGAACACGACCCCAACCTGCTGTTCGAGAAAACCTGCCAGTTTATTTTCGAGCACGGGTACGAGTCTGTCTGGATCGCCCTGCTCCAGCCGGATGGCGTTTCCCTTGCGCCGATCTGCGCGGGCGGCAATCCCCCGCCCATGCCAGACTGCGCCCTGCAAGCCATTCACGCCCGCGCGCGTATTTCTGCGCCGCCCCACCTCGCCATTCCCATTTTGCGCCCCAGCCGCGATTTTGGCGTTCTCGTCATCGGCGCGCCCGCTTCGTTCACTGAACCTGAAATCCTGCTTTTCCAGGAACTCGCCGCCGACCTCGCCTACGCCCTCGAAAATATCGAAACCGAAAACCAGCGCCACGTCATCGCCGAAAGCGCCGCTCCCCTGCTCACCGCCCGCGATGAAACCGAATTCTGGTCTGCCGCCCTGCAATCTGTGCGAGCCGTCCTGCGCGCCGACCGCGCCGCCATCTACGTGTATGAATATGGAGCAGACCGTCTGACCTGCCCCTACGCAACAGGACTCTCGCAGGAATATATTGACGAGATCAACCGCCGCTTTCGGGAAGTCCCAGGAGCGCGCCTCTTTCGGGACCCTCAGCCTGTTCCCGTTGATGATACAGAATCCAACCCCTTAGCCGCCCCGCTCCGCCCCCTCCTTCTGCGCGAAGGCATCCGTTCCTATTGCGTCTTTCCACTCTTTTCCTCCCAAAAGTTGCTGGGCGCATTCGTCTCGTATCGCAATGCCGTCATCCCCTTTTCCCAATCCGACTTGGAATCTGGGCAAACCCTGGCTCACCTCGTCGCCGCCTCCC
>DYKX01000287.1 GCA_020722375.1 Anaerolinea thermophila | reverse complement strand
AGACCGTATCGAGGTCGGGACAAATGTATAAGCCAAGATGTTCAAAGTCATCGCCAGTATTGACGATAACGGTTAAATCTTCGGGTGGCAGGATTTGGGCGAGTCCGTGCGCGAGTTTCGCGCCTCCGACCCCGCCCGCGAGGGCGAGGATGTTCATAAAGTCTTCCCTGTTTACTTGATTGGCAATAATCGAATACGGACTTTCTGTTCTGTGACGCTCATTATTGCCCCCGCGTTCAATGCGTCTGTTTGCTTGTTAAGTATAGGCAGCAAATGGCGGCTGACATTCTTCGGGCGCATGTCTTTAAGGCGAAAGATGATGACGCTTGGCAAAACCCCTCCACTGGCGGCCAATAACTCGCCAAAATCCAAATCGTTCGTGAGCAGAATGCGGTTTTCTTGTCTCGCTTTTCGCAAAATGTCGCCATCCACCATGCGGTTAAGTTTTTGTTCTGCCAGGTGAATAGCATCGTGACTTTGTTGGCGCAATTCTTCCACGATGTGCGGCGAGATGCCCATATCCGCCAGAAATTTCATGCCGCGGCCATCTCCAAAACCTGGACAGTTTCATCAGCCAGCCACGCGGCATATTGCAGGGACTGGCGCACGTCTTCCTCTTCGAGGTATGGATATTCCTGAGTGATCTCTTTGGCAGTCATGCCGTTGGAGACGAGGTTGAGAATCAACGAAACTGTGACTCTCATGCCGCGAATGCAGGCGCGTCCGCCCATGATATTGGGGTCGAAGGTGATACGGTTAAATTGGGTCATGGCTTGCTCCTTCGCCTATGATTATATCTTACAAACTTATGCTGAGAGCACAGCCGCATCATGCAATGGCTTGACCACTTTCTCCTTCGGCTCTTCATCCGCCCATCCAATGAAAAACATCGCCTGAGGTTCCCAGGTCTCTGGCAATTCCAGCGCCTTGCGGGTTTCCTCTTGCGCATACAACGGCCAGCAGATCCAGTTTCCGCCCAGTCCTTCGGCGTGGACCGCGAGCAGGAGGTACGTCGCCGCGTTGGCAGCCGATTGGATGGCCATGACCGTGTCTTGCGGTTTGTGCTGGCGGACGGCGGTCACGTCACGGCAGAGCAGGATGATGACGGGCGCTTCGTGGATGCGTTTGATGGAACGCGTCACGCGCGCTTCGATCTCGGATTCGGGCGCGCCTTCGGATTCCATGTCCGCGCGCATGGCGGAGGTGAGGGCGAGGGCAAATCTGGTTCTTTTATCCGCAGATTGCGCTGATTTCGCAGATGGAGTTTTGTTAATTACAACAAATCGCCACGGCTGGGTGTTGTGCGCGGACGGGGCGTACGTGGCGGTGGCGATCACGCGCGAGACGACCTCGTCCGCTACGGGGTCGGGTTTGAAGCGGCGGATCGAGCGGCGCGTCCGCAGGAAGGTGTGGAGGTCGTCCGCGTTAGTCATGCGCGTCC
>DYKX01000286.1 GCA_020722375.1 Anaerolinea thermophila | reverse complement strand
AACTTGTAACTTGTAACTTGTAACTTGTAACTTGTAACGCTTACCCGCATCCCCCCCCATCCCATGTCCTCCCTCGCCCAGCGCGCCCTTAAAATTCACGAGAAATTGCTCGAAGCCTTCGGCGAACCCATCTGGCGGAATCCGCTTCCGCCGGTGGATGAACTCGTATCCACGATCCTTTCGCAGAATACGAACGACGCCAACCGCGACCGCGCCTTCCATGCTTTGCGCGCAAAATTCGCGACGTGGGAGGCCGTCCGCGACGCGAACGCGGAGGAGGTGGTGGCCGCCATCCGTCCCGCGGGACTCGCCAACCAGAAGGGGCCGCGCATCCAGCAGGTGTTACGTCAAATCACGGAGGAACGCGGCAGTCTGGATCTGTCCTTCCTGAAAGATTTGCCGCTCGAAGAGGCGCGCAGTTGGCTGACCAAATTCAACGGCGTCGGCCCGAAGACGGCGGCCATTGTGCTATGCTTTTCGCTCGGTCGTCCCGCCTTCCCGGTGGACACGCACATCTATCGGGTCAGCGGGCGGATCGGCCTGCGCCCCGAAGCGATGACCGTCGAGCAGGCGCATCCGCATCTCGAAGCGTTGTTCCCGCCTGAGACGTATTACGCCGCGCACCTGAATTTAATTCGCCTCGGCAGGGAGGTCTGCCACGCGCGCAAACCCAAATGCCCAAATTGCCCGATACGGAAATTATGCGATTTTGGAAAACAGAATCGCGGATGAAGTAGTACCGCAACCAGGTGAACTTGTAGCGCAATTTGCTAAATTGCGCTCGGCAAATTGGCAATTTGCCCTACAACTTTAACTTGTGGAGGTAGTAGCGCAAATACAGCCCCCGCGTAGGCCGGGTGGCGGACGAAGCGATACGGTCCATCCGTGACTACGTGGCGGCCGCGCTCGGTCTGGATGTGCACCGTCCCTGAGAAGAAGCGGTTTACCACCAGCGCCCATGAGGAATAGGTGTATCCAAGCGTGATCGCCACCGGGGCGGTGATGTGAACCCAGACAGGGAAGGCGGAGGTCCAGCGATACAGATGGTCCACGCCCGCCACGATGACAACGACAACTGAACCGAGCGCCAGCAAAGGAGAACGGTCAGGGCGAAGCAGACCCATCCCAGCCGCCAGCCCCCATCGCCAGAGAGATCATCGGAAGGGGTGGAAACAGCGCCGCCACAATCAACAATTGCACAAGGACGCGAACCAGATTGACTTTGGGTTGTTCTGCCATACCGGCATCCGTAAACCATTATAATGTCAGGCAGACAGGTGAACCCATGAGAAAAATAAACCTTGCCGCCATACTGACCTTGTGCCTGCTGGCCGTTTTCTCGGCCCGAATCCACGCCCAAAGCGACCGTCCGCTGGTGATCGTGATGGACGCCGAAGGCCCGATCATGCCCGCCATGCAGGAGTACATCGAGCGCGGCATC
>DYKX01000285.1 GCA_020722375.1 Anaerolinea thermophila | reverse complement strand
AAGGGCGCAAAGTTTTTCGTACTGTCGGGCAAGCCCCATCCCCACAGAAACCAGAGATTCAGAAAACAGAAACACAAGAACTTTCAGGAGAGAACCGGGGACGCCGCCACACGAAACCCGAGGCTGACGTCGTCGAGGAAGTTGAAGTAACGGAACGCACAGCGCACGAAGCCGCGCTCACTGCTGAGCGAGCCGCCGCGCTGGACGCGGTCTCCAGAAGCGGTCTCGTCTTCCCGGCCATCGTCAGCCTTGTACGGGTATGGCCAATAGAGCGAATGGCACCACTCCCAAACATTGCCAGACATATCGGCGCAGCCGTAAGGGCTGTCGCCGCGCGGGGAGAATTGTCCAACCGGCGTGGTAGTCTCACTGAATCCATCGCAATTGGAGCGCGTTGGGTCAAAGACATTGCCCCACGGCCACTCCCGGCCGTCTGTTCCGCGGGCGGCTTTTTCCCATTCGGCCTCGGTCGGCAGGTGGAAGGTGTATCCATCGGGCAACTCATGCCCAAAGTTTTCATTCAGCCACATGCAATAGGACATGCTCAATTCCCAGGAAACAGAAGTGACGGGATGATCGCGCTTCTTGCTCCAGTCGCTGACGGGATGTTTCGCGCCAACTGCTTGAACGAATTCGTGATACTGCGCGTTGGTGACGGGAAAACGTCCAATCCAATAATCATAAGGAATGGCAATTTTACCTTTTGGTTCTTCGTTATCATTCGCCGTTCCGCCCATGATAAATTTCCCTTTTGGGACAAGCACGAATTCCAGCCCGGCCAAGGTATAAACTTCCAGTTTACGCTGGTTGGCCGGGGCCGCTGGGCTGCTGCCTTTCAGCGGCAATTTCACCACCTCCACGCGCGGTTTGGCAACTGAAACATAGGGAAGTTCATCTTTGGGCAGAGGACTCAAACTCGCGCCTAAATTCTTCGCCCGCAGTTTGAGCGAGAGCATGAGCATTTCGTAGCCGCTCTCGACATCTTCGAAAAGGTTGACCCATTGCCAGCGGCTCAGTGTATCCGGAACGTCACATTCTTCCAGTTTGGCAGGGATGATATAAATCGTGCCTGGGGGTTTTTCGAGGGCTTTATCGAGGGCAAAGTTGATCTCGGCCTGAACGAAGCCTTCCTTGCGCGCAGAGACTGACGACATGCAAACGATGACTACATCTGATTCGCGCACGGCTTTTGGGATTTCCACGCGCCAATCCTGGCCTGGCAAAAGGCTCTTTTCATCGAACCAAACGTCAATGCCGTCGGCGCGCAGGCGGCGGTACAGTTCACGCACTTTGGGCTTATCTTCGTTTGCGTGACAGAGAAAAACTCGAAGGGGTCGCGGTTCAGGCATGGGTGATTCCCCAGAAGTGGAATGTATTTCGATTATACGGCAGATTTCTACTTCTTCCAAAGTCGGACGGCAATGTTCAAGAGTATCGTCAACACCACCGAG
>DYKX01000284.1 GCA_020722375.1 Anaerolinea thermophila | reverse complement strand
TACCGCCGCCTGCCTCCTGCTACCGCTGCTTGCCTACTGCCTATCAAATTCAAGGAGGGAATGATGAACGACCTAATCACCTGGGGACTGGGCGTCGTGCAATGGATTCAGACGTTCCGCAATCCGTTGTTCGATGCGTTTTTCCAAACGATCAATTTCCTCGGCGAGGAAGAATTCTACATCCTCTTTCTTCCTCTGTTGTTTTGGTGTCTCCACAAGACCCTAGGGATGCGCTTGGGCGCCGTGCTGGTATTTTCGACGTACCTCAACCAATCGCTCAAGGATTTGTTTGCCGCGCCGCGTCCGCACGAGTTTCCCAACGTCTGGTCGCCGTTCAAGACCGGCGGTTATGGCATCCCCAGCGGTCATTCGCAAGGCACCGCGACGTTTTGGGGCTATCTGGCGACGCAGTTGAAAACGCGCGCGTGGTGGACACTTGCGATCGTGATTCCATTTTTGGTTGGCGTGGGGCGGATGTACTTGGGCGATCATTTTCCGCAAGATGTGCTCGCGGGCTGGACGCTGGGCATCGTCATCGTCGCGGCGTACGCGCTCTATCAACCGCGCGTAGGCGCGTGGCTAAGCACGCAGTCGCTATCGCGCCAAGTCGCGCTCGGCGTCGTCATTCCGCTCGCGCTCTTCGCGCTCCACGCGACGAACGACACGGCGAAATCGGCGGGGGTCCTGTTGGGTTTTTACGCGTGCTTGCCGCTCGAAGCCAAGTTCGTTCGGTTCGATGCGCGCGCGGCGTGGGTGAAGCAAATCGTCAAGTTCGCGCTGGGACTGGCGGTGCTCCTCGCGCTTCGCTTGGGGGTGAAAGCGCTTTTGCCCGAACACGCGCTTTACGATTTGTTGCGCTACGCGCTGATCGGCGCGTGGGTGAGCGTGGGCGCGCCGTGGGTGTTTGTGAAAACGCGGCTTTGTCCCTCGCCCCTGCGGGGAGAGGTTAGGTGAGGGGCACGATGCATCGCATCAAACCGAGGATTTTGGAAAACGCACGCGCGTTGCGCCGTCCGATGACACCTCCAGAAGCCCAACTGTGGTCGCGTCTGCGAAATCGCCAACTTGGCGGATTCAAATTTCGTCGGCAACACCCTGTTGGCAATTACATCGTTGATTTTTATTGCGCGGAAACCTGGTTGACGATTGAACTGGATGGCGATTCGCACGCAGCGCAAGTAGAGTACGACCGAGAACGAACAGCGTGGTTGACCGAGCAAGGTTATCGCGAGATGCGATTCTGGAATCGCGAGGTACTGCAAAATATTGATGGCGTGTTGGAGCAGATTTTGGATGCTTGTCAGAAAACGCAACAGCAACCCTCACCCTAACCCTCTCCCTTGTAGGGAGAGGGAATAGGTCTAGTAGTGCATCAACTTACCTCCAGGAGAGGGGGCAATAGGAGGATGCTATGATAACCGAACGCATCTATGTTGACGGACGACTCTTCCTCGGGCGCGTGGA
>DYKX01000107.1 GCA_020722375.1 Anaerolinea thermophila | reverse complement strand
TACTTGTATACTTGTTTGCCTGTCTACATCCCCCCATGTACAACTACACAACCCTCCCAACCGAAAACCTGGAATACATCGAAATCGCCCCCATCTCCGAACTCCCCAACGGACAGCGTCTCTTCGTGGACGTGGGCGACCGCCCCATCGTCATCTTCAACATCGCGGGACAGTTTTTCGCCATCGGCGATGTCTGCACGCACGATGACGGTCCGCTTGGCGACGGTGACATCGAAGGCTTTAATGTCGTCTGCCCGCGTCACGGTGCGGAGTTCGACGTCCGCACAGGGAAGGTGATGCAAATGCCCGCTGTGGTGGACATCCCCGCCTATCCTGTTCAAGTGCGCGACGGAAAAATTTTCGTCGGCATCCCGAAAGAATAAAAGAGACATTATCGGAAATAACCGTCCCGAAGGTTTTTTCGTCAACCTTCGGGACGGTTTTTTCACGGACAAAAAAGACAAACACGGATTTTTTCAAATATCCGTGTTCGTCTGTCAAAAGAGTTGCTTCTTCACCGTCCGTCCATCGCCTTCCACGACAAACGATGTGGGGATTTCCTTCCAGTAAGTCACGCGATACCTGGCCATTAAAATCTCCTCTTCAAAATCCCATGGAGCGCCGAATTTATTCGGCCTTCGTCCCAGGGGTGATGTATTTTTTCTGCACGAACGGCTTCAACTGCTCCGCCAGATTCTCCTGCAACAGGTGACCCGACTCGTGCATCAACGTGTCGTGATTATAATCGTTCAACTTGACCATGCTCGCCAGGCAGGGGAAATGATGATGGAATAATCCCGCGCGCTCTTCGACTTCATCCACGCTTAGGCCGACCAATTTCTCTGCGACGTGACGCGCGCACCCGCACACCGCGTCCACGCGGACCTCCGCGCGGGACACCGTCCGAGTCGCCTCGTCCACGCTGAGGCGGATATCGGGCTGGCCAAAGTATTTCGCGAACTCCGCGATGACTTCACTCTCGTACGTCTCGCGCTCGCGGCGCGTCACTTTGTAATCGTGTTCTGTCAGCGAGCAGAGCGGCTTGGGCGTGGTGCAGGCCACGTTCATGCGCGCCAGCCATCCCGTGAGTTGACGCGCCAGTCCGCGCGGCAGCCAGGCCTCGTTGTCCACCGCGGCGATCACGCCGCGCGCGCCCGTCATCATCGCGATCTCAGGGATGAGTTCCGCCACCGACTTGGTCTCTGCAAACGAAAGGATCAAGTCTGCGGGCGCAAAACTTTGTGGGAGGAAATCTTCGGGATAGTCAATGATGAGCGGAAAGGCCGCGGGCGCCTTCCACGTTTCGAGTGTCCAGCCCTCGGGCGCGTGCCTGCGGATATTATCCACGTGACGTTGACCGTACTCGCCAGAGATGATCGCCAAAATTCGCATGGAATGATTGTACCGATAAGGCGATTGCGAAGATGTAACTTTTGTTACTTTTCGAACTTCCCGACAATCCTCAATATATCAAACCCCTCCGCAAACGGCCTCTCTGCCAGCGCGCCGTGCCGCACCATGGTGGCGCGCAGAAGTTCCGTATCGAAGTAATATTTTTCATGATAAGTCTCGTATTGCGAGAGGGCCTCGATTTTCTTCTCGACGTCTTCCCTCGTCACCTCCACCAGGAAGTGCGGGAAGAAATCATAGGAGGAACGCACCACGTCGTAGCCCAGCACGGTGATGCCGCGGTAGGCGCGCAAGGATTCTTCGGTCACCACGTTGTGATCCTGATGAATGTCCTGCCGCGTGTGGGTGAAAACAATGTTGGGCTTGAACTCGCGGCGAATCTCCAGAAGGTATTCCAGGATTTCCTGCCGCATGTCAGGGAACTTGCGCGTGATGAATTCCTGCACGACGACTTTTTCCTTTGGAACGCCCAGCGCCGCCATGCTCTGATAGTGTTCCTTGACGATGTTCTTGAGCGCGGGATTCTTCTGGTTATCCGAGAGAGTGACGCACAGAATGTCGGTCTGGTCTTTGATGTGATGCAGGAGCGCGCCGCATCCCAGCTCGATATCGTCTGGGTGCGCGCCGAGGAAGAGGACGCGTTTGCCGTAGAAGTTCATTTTGTTGCCAGAATCCCGCCAACAACTTTCGTCATCACCAGTTTGCCGTCGCGGTCGAACCAGCGTGTAGCCACGTCGGTGATCTTGCCAATCAGCGCTTCGTACTCGTCCTTGTCGTTGAACATGGACGTCCACAGTTTGCGGTCTTCGCTCAATGAGGCACGGACGTAGTCTATAAACGGTGCGACTTCAGGGAAGGTGAGGTGGTTCTCGAATTTGTGCAGTTCGGTCCTGGCAAAGATTCGGCTGATGGTGTTGAAGATCTCGCCCTTGAAACGGCTGGAGCCAGGCATGGGCGGGATGGCCGCGTTCGCGGCTTCCTTGATGATGTCGTAGAACATCTGCTTGTTTTCTGGAAGCGGCCCGGAGACGAAGAGCCGTCCGCCAGGTTTAAGGACGCGGTGCGCCTCGCCAAACGTAAAGTCCAGATTGGAGGCGTAATAGATGGCGAAGGCCGAAGTGACCAGGTCGAAGGTCGAGTCCGCAAAGGCGAAGGGCTGGTTGAAGTCCAAAAATCGAAAGTCAATTTTCGAGCCGCGTTCCGCGTTTTTGGCGCGCGCCTTGTCGAGCAGTTCTTCCGAAAAATCGCCGCCCGTAATTTTGGCCGCGCCTTTAGTATAATCGTCGAACAGGAAGCACAGTTTTCCCGCGCCGCAGCCGACGTCGAGAATGTTCATGCCAGGCTGGGGCTGGAGCAGTTCGTTCGTCCAAACGTCAATGTTGGCCGAGCCGTATTTTTCGTGAATGTCAATGCGGGTGAGCAAATCCTTGCTGGTTTCCTGGTAGTTGATTTCCATGAAGTCTCCTGAAGGAATTGATTACGCCTGGCGGGCATAAGTCCGAGCGGTAGGGTGAAGAGCATAAGCGCGATGAAGTCGGCAAGACCGAACTGGTCGAATTTGACTCATCTTTGTTTCGTGGAAATTATACCAAAAGTACAGTAAAATTCAGCGACTGAATTTTGAGTACCGCAAGATTAATCTTGCGCTGCAGGAGCAACCATGACTACAAAAATCCAAGCCGTCAAAGGCACGCGCGAATTCTATCCCGAGCAGATGGCCCTGCGTAACTTCATCAACGATAAGGTGCGCGCCGCCTCGCAGGCCTTCGGTTACGTGGAATGGGACGCGCCCTACATCGAACCCATCAGCCTCTACGCGGCCAAATCGGGCGAGGAACTCGTCAAGAAGCAGTCCTTTGTCTTCACCGATCGCGGCGGTGACGAAGTGACTCTCCGCCCCGAACTCACGCCCTCGCTGGCGCGCATGATCGCGGCCAAACAGGGCGAACTCACCTTTCCCGTGCGCTGGTGGTCGTTCGGGCCGTTCTGGCGTTACGAACAGCCGCAGCGCGGACGCACGCGCGAATTCTTTCAGTGGAATATTGACCTGCTCGGCGCCGACTCCCCCGAAGCGGACGCGGAACTGATCGCGGTCGCGGCTACCTTCCTGCGCTCGGTCGGACTGACCCCTGAGCGGGCGGCTGTTTCTGTGAACGACCGCCGTCTGATGGTTTCCCAATTCGACGCGCTTGGCATCCCGCCCGAAAAGCGAATGGACGTGTCGAATCTCGTGGACCGCCGCGCCAAAATGGATTCGGATAAATGGGACGCGTACGCCCTCGAACTCGGCCTGACGCAGAGTCAACTCGACGGGTTGAAATCCATCCTCGGCAACTACGATCTGTGGAAGGAAAGCGCGGAACTTGTCCGTTTGTTCGCCGCACTGGAGGCGTTGGGCGTGAAAGAGTACGTCAAGTTCGATCCCAACATCGTGCGCGGATTGCTCTACTATACGGGAACAGTCTTCGAGGCCTTCGAGACCTCTGGCTCTGTGCGGCGCGCCATCCTCGGCGGCGGCCGCTACGACAACCTGCTCGCGGACGTGGGCGGCCAGCCGCTCCCCGCCGTCGGTTTCGCGATGGGCGATGTGGTCATTGGCATCATCCTGCAAGAGGCGGGACTCGTCCCCGAATTCCAGCCCAGCCCCGCGTCCGTGCTGGTGACAATGTTCGATGACAGTTTGCGATTGCAATCGCTGGCCTTGTCCACGGAATTGCGGAAGGCTGGACTGGATGTGATGGTTTATCCCGAACCCGTCAAATTGCCGAAGCAATTCAAATATGCGGACAAGATGAAGATGAAGGTTGCGGTTACCATCGGCCCCGATGAGGCGTCGAACGGTCAGGTTGCGGTAAAGAATCTCGGAAGCGGCGAGCAGGTACTTGTCTCGCGTCAAGCGGCAGTAGATGTAATCCGAAAGTTTTTGTGATAAAATATTGCCCGCTCAATATGGCGGCTGTAGCTCAACGGCAGAGCGCCACACTGTGGATGTGGATGTTGTGGGTTCGAAACCCATCAGCCGCCCCAAACAAGAACCCCGTTTTCTTCAAGAAAACGGGGTTCTATGTTATGCCAGCAGAAGCGCCTGTGAATAGATTTTTGTGAACGACGGGTGTTTGGCGAGTTCCACAAATTCCACCTCGCGCGCAATCCTCTCGGCGATCTCGCGCTGTTCGACCGAGACCAGCATGCGCCGCGCGCCCATCCCCGCCGCGTTGCCGATTTGCTGATAGCGCGTCTGCTCGGTGCGCGGCAGCATGCCGACGGCAATAGCGCTGTCGAGGTCGAGATACGTCCCGAAGGCGCCTGCGAGGATGACCTGCTCGAGTTGTTCCGCTTTGATTCCTGCAACGTCGAGCAACGCTTCCGCCCCCGCGCGGACCGCGCCCTTGGCGAGCTGGATTTCGTTGACATCCTTGCGCGTCATCCGCACATCGCGTCCCGTCTTGGACCTCGAGGCGGGTACCAGCACGAATTCGGCCGCGGTGCCGTTGCCGCGCAGACGCGGATGCGTTCCTGTGAACGCGCCTTTGGGGGTGAGCAGTCCCGCCTTCTGGCATTCTGCGATTGCATCCAGAATCCCGGAGCCGCAGATGCCGACCGCGTCCACGTTGCCGATGGTGTGAATCTTCACCTCATCGCCTTCGATGCGCACGCGTTCCACCGCGCCCGGCGCGGCGCGCATGCCATCTTCGATGTGCGCGCCTTCGAAGGCTGGACCCGACGGGCAGGAACACGTCCAATGACGGCCATTGTGAAAGAGGCTGAGTTCGGTGTTCGTGCCGATGTCCAGCGCGACGATGGTCTCGTTGACGTTGTGCAATCCTGCGCCGACAAGCATTGCCACGTGGTCGGCGCCGACGAAGCCCGCGATGTTCGGAGGCAGATAGATGGTCCCGCCCGCGGCGAGTTTCAGGCCGAGATCGCGCCCTTTGATGCTGAGCGCTTCCCCGACGGTTGCCATGTACGGCGAGTCTCCCAGTTGCTTGACGGGCAACCCCGCGAAGATGTGGTGCATGGCTGTGTTGCCAACGATCGCCGCCTCCACGATCTGCTCGCGTTTGACTTTGGCTTCTTTGCCCAGCTCTTCGATCAGGCTGTTGAGCGTTTCGATGATGCGTCCTTGCAGGGTTTTGAGTCCATCCGCGGGATGGTCGTTGATGTAGCGGATGCGGCTGATGATGTCTTCGCCATAGGCGATCTGCGGATTCATCGCGCCCGTTTTCGCGACCGTCTCGCCCGAGGCCATGTCCACGAGATACGCCGCGACTTTGGTGGTGCCGATGTCCACCGCGAGGCCGAAGACAGGAGTCTTGGGCGGGAGGAAGGCGACGATCTCATCTGTGTGACGGATGACGACGCGCGCCTTCCAATCATTGCCGCGCAGGATGCCCGCAAGGGATTTCACCGCTTCGGAATCGAAAGCGAATTTATAAGGGGTGGGGAGGGGCAGATCGAAGGGGCCGCCATTCGTGCGAAGCGCATCCAGGACGCGGGTGGTATCGGGACGCAAGTCGGTGAGGGTGGCGGGCACGGTTTCGATGTCGAAACACTGGATGACGCTGCGCTCCCATTCGAAATCGGCCTCGCGGCCTTCAATGGACAGTCTCTGCGTCGCGCTGAGGGACTCGGGCGGAATCTCGATCACGATATCCGAAAGCACCTCCACCTGGCAGGCCTGGCGGATGCCCGCGGCGCGTTCGGCGTCGGTCAACTCCTCCATCTCGGTGAGGGAGAAGTCGCTGAGTTGGCCTTTGAGCAGGCGGACGCGGCAAGTGCCGCACACGCCCGCGCCGCCGCAAATGGCGACGAGTTCCACGCCCGCCTGTTGACAGGCGTCGAGGAGGTTCGTCCCTGCGGGGACGTCAACGCGTTTGCCGATGGGCTGGAGGTCAATTGTAGTCATATAGTCTGATAGTCGTTGGTCTGGTAGTCGTTGGTCTGGTAGTCGTTGGTCTGGTAGTCGTTGGTCTGGTAGTCGTTGGTCTGATGGTCGTTGGTCTGATGGTCGTTGGTCGGGTAAATGCTCTATTCACGAAATTGGTCTGGCGGCTATCGGACCATCCGACTATCGAACTATCAGACCATCAGACTACGAGACTATTTTCAAAATATCGTTATCGTAGGAGGCCTGTGTGGTCTTGCCGGGCGGCACGACGAGAAAATCCGCCTCGGGCCAGTCGCCGTTGCAGAGTCGCTGGACCAGGCTGAAGTCCGCGCGGAGGCGCTCGAATTTCCAGCCGCGCTTTTCGGCCTGGGAGCGCGCCTCCGCTTCGACGGGAGAGTCCGCGTTCGAGTCGGTCGTCAGAAAAATGGCGCGCTTGTAATTGTTCAGCCACGAACCCATCACCGACATCATCCGATCGGCCTTGGCCTTGCCGTATTTGTAGAAGAAATCGTTATACATTTTGGTCATCTCTTCGTCGCTGCCCTGACCCATGGCGAGCGCGGCGTTGATGCCCTGCACGCGTTCCATGTAATCCTGTGCGTACCAGTATGTGCCTGGCTCTTCCTTCAACTTCGCTTCGTGGTTGGAACGGCTTCCGAGATGGAGCGTGATGCAATCGTGGGCGCGCGGGATGACCAGCGGAATGCTGCGCGCGGTGAGATTGGCGGTGGCGTGTCCGCACAGCCCGTAAACGAGGCCAATCGCTTCGAAGCCTTGACCTTCGGCCGCGTCGATCAACCCCTGCAGACGGGCGCGAATATCGAGCGGCTGATGTTTGTTGCGCGGGACGATGGTCACATCCACGATGTGGGGAGAGCGGGCGGCCGCACCATACGCGGCGCGGGCGAGGGATTCACAGGAGAGGATGAGGAGACGCATATTGGATACCTTTAAGAGGAGAGAGAACAGTTATCAGTGATCAGTTTTCAGTTTTCAGTTATCAGTAATTGGTGGTTGGTAATTGGTAATTCGTACCGCAACATTTATGTTGCCCCCTGAAGCGCAAGATGAATCTTGCGGTACTGTGCAAGGTGAATTGCCAATTACCATTTACTACTTACCAACTATTTTACCGCTTCCGCTTCCTTCAACTTTTCAGCGGCGCGGAAATATTTGATATAACGCATGGCGAAGTCATCTTTTCCGAGCAGCAGGTCGGCGGCGCGGATGGTCTGACCGAGTTTGATGGGGTCGGTGATGGAGCAGGCCGCGCCCGCTTGAATCGCCATAGCCAAAAACGCCTGGTTGGCGGTGTGACGGTCGGGCAGGCCGAACGAGACATTGCTCGCGCCCAGGTTGATGTTCACGCCGAACTCACGCCGCAGAATTTCGATGGTCTGGATCGTGACTTGTGCGGCCTTGCTGTCCGAGCCGACGGTCAACACGAGCGGGTCGATGATCACATCTTCGATGGGGATGCCGATCTGTCCCGCGCGGTTGATGATCTTCTCGGCCAGTGCGACGCGTTCCTCAGGCGTCTTTGGGATTCCAGTCTCCATGGTCAGCCCGATGACGGCGGCGCCTCGATCTTTGACGATGGGCAGGATGCTGTTCAACGATTTTTCCTCCGCGCTGACGGAGTTGACGAGCGGCTTGCCTGGCGCGGCTTTGAGTCCCGCGGCCAGTACCTGCGGACTGTTCGAGTCGATGCAGAGCGGCACGTCCACGTTGGCGGTGAGGAGTTCCACCAGTTTCGAGACGGCCGTCACTTCGTCCATATCTGGCACGCCGACGTTCACGTCCAGCATATCTGCGCCCCATTGAATCTGGCGTTTTGCCAGTGCGAGGGCGAAATCGTAATTGCCCTCTTTCAGCGCGGCGGCGAGTTTCTTGTTGCCCGTCGGGTTGATCTTCTCGCCGATCATCACGAACGGTTTGTCAATGCCGATGACGACATCCTTGCCCTTGCCCTTCAAAATGGTATGCATGGTTCCTCCAAATGGGTGTCACTCCCGAAGTATTGCGTGTTTCGTGTGTACGTGTGTACCTGTGTACTTGTTTACGCTCTTAGAAACCTCAACGCCGTCTCCACCAAAACCGCCGTTCCAATCGGCATGGCGCGCTCGTCAATATCGAAGCGCGGATGGTGGAGCGGAAATTCCGTCTCTGGCCTGCCGCCCGTCCCGAGCGTGTACATCGCACCTGGGGCGTGTTCCATGAACGCGCCGAAGTCCTCCGCGCCCATGCTCTTGTGCAACTCGTGGACGTTTTCGCGCCCGAGCAAGTCCACGCCCACCTCTTCGATCTTGGCCGAGACGTGGACGTCGTTGATCATCGGCGGGCCGCCGTACTCGAATTTGAGCGTGTAATCGCCACCGAGCGTGCGCGCCACTTCAAAAGCGCGCTGGATCTCGGCGCGCAGTTCCTTGTGGACGTTCAAATCCATGAACCGAAGCGTGCCAGTGATCCTGACGCTTTCGGGGATGACGTTTTCCGTGAAGCCGCCATTGAACGAGCCGATACTCACGACTGCGGGCGCGAACGGATCCACGCGACGCGAGACGATGGAGTTCAAGGCGATGATGACGTGCGCGGCCAGCACGAACGGGTCAATGGTCTTGTTCGGATACGCGCCATGCCCGCCCACGCCGCGAATCTCTGCGAACCACGAGTCCACGCCCGCGGACGCGGGTCCCGAACTGATGCCAATCTGCCCGACGGGCGCGCTGGGATCCACGTGTTGCGCGAGGACGTAATCCACGCCTTCCATGCAGCCATCTTCGGCCATGCGCATCGCACCGCTCTTGCCTTCCTCGTCGGCAGTCTCCTCGGACGGTTGGAAGAGGAAGCGGACGCGTCCGTTGAATTTCTCTTTCGTGAGCAGATGCGCCGCGCCCAGCGCCATGGAGGTGTGCGAGTCGTGTCCGCAGGCGTGCATCTTGCCTGGAGTCTGCGAGGCGTAATCGGTCTGGTTGGCTTCGAGGATGGGGAGCGCGTCCATATCGGCGCGGATTGCGACGACGGGACTTCCCTCGCCGATCTCCGCGACGACGCCTGTTCTGCCGACGCCGCGCGTGACGCGGTAACCCATCTTCTCGAGTTCGTCCGCGACTTTGGCGGCGGTGCGGTGGGTATCGAATCCCGTCTCAGGGTGCATGTGAAAGTCGCGCCGCCATTCGATCAGTTCTTCGGTGATGTTGTGAGATTGTTTAAGCATGGGTTCCTCGGCGGGTGTATACAGGTACACAGGTACACAGGTACACAGGTAAACAGGTAAACAGGTAAACAGGTACACAGGTACACAGGTAAACAGGTGACGCGTATACGTGTCTACGTGTCTACGTGTCTACGTGTGTACGTGTCTACGTGTCTACGTGTCTACTTGTGTACGTGTCTACTTGTGTACGTGTCTAC
>DYKX01000106.1 GCA_020722375.1 Anaerolinea thermophila | reverse complement strand
TCAAGAACCTTGTGTAGATAATTTACCCCATTGTGACAGGTGTCTCAACTGTAATTCGACACGACTGCTTGGAAACCTGGCAAGCACAGATGACCCGTTGCCAGAGCGCGCTTCAACCAACGCAGACCAAGTTGAAAAATGCTCAGAGTGCGTTTATGTGCCGGGGCCGCTTGACAACGCAGAGTTTCGCCTCGTTTCAAAACGAACTCACCCAATTCATGGCGCCAGAGCGTGGCAATGGCAAGAGCCAACAGCAGATGATCAATGCGCTCGGCATGTTGCAGACGAATCTGCTCCATTTCGAAGCCGCTTGATTTGTCGTCGCGAAAACTTTGTTCGATGCTCATGCAACGGTCGTATTCTCGCAAGCGCCCACGGCAAGCGATTTGATTGGAGATGATTGCGACCATTTCGGGTTGGTCTTGTTTGTTGCAGGCAACCCGAATTGCATGATCCCAGCCGAATTTTTCGCATAGTTGCGCCCAATCGCAGTCACGGAAGCTTGCATCGGCCAAAAACGTGACTTGCTTCACGTGCTTTTTCAGAAACCTTTGCACCTTCTCTCAACATGCTCTTCAATTTGGTTACTTTCACTAAGTCCTTGCCTTCCTTCTGCGAACGGTTGGCGCAATCAACCTCCGTAAAGGTCTTTCACCCTCTAGTCAATGCCCATGCTGGGCACCAGGAAATGGGGCAGACATTTGTCTGCCCCGGGTCTTTACTTGAACTTTCCCGACAGGACATCTGGCAAGCGGCCTAACGCATCCATCACCTTTTCCTCGGGCAGGCTTCCCTGCGCGAGGTTGGGACGTCCGCCGCCCTTGCCGCCAATTCCCGTGATGAGATCGCCTGCCTTCAGGCCTTTCTTGACGAGGTCCTCGGTCACCGCCGCGATGACGGTGGATCCTGCTGCGAGAACAACCGCCCCGCTTTGGGGATATTTCTCGCGGAACTTATCAGCCAGCAATCGCAGGGTGTCAACGGTTGAGTCGGGAATCTCCGCCGCAAGCACATGAACATCTTTAACGGTCTGCACGGTCAAAAGTCGAAGGTCGAAGGTCGCGAGGGCTTGTTGCGCCCGCAGGCTGGCAAGTTCCTTCTTGAGGTCCGAAACTTCCGCCTGCAACGACTCCACTTTCGCGGGAACTTCCTCCATTGACGACTTCAACACGCTTGCAGTTTGTTTCAGCGCTTTGAAACGCTTCGCGATCAACTCGTAGGCGCCGCGTCCTGTCACCGCTTCGATACGACGGATGCCCGCCGCGGCCGATCCCTCGCTGACAATGAGAAACGCGCCGATGTCGGACGTGCGTTCGAGATGTGTGCCGCCGCAGAGTTCGTACGAATATTTATCGTCTTCATCCTCAAGAATGGAAATCGTGCGGACAATCTCGCCGTATTTCTCGCCGAAGAGCGCCATCGCGCCTTCCTTCCTGGCCTCGTCCAGCGACTTGGTCTCCTTGTGGACGGGCATATCCGCCGCGATCGCGTCATTGACCATCTTCTCGACGCGCTCGATCTGCTCGGGCGTCATCGCGACGGGATGGTTGAAATCGAAGCGCAGATGGGTGGGCGCGACGAGCGAGCCTGCCTGTTTGGCCTGATCGCTCAAAACGACATGCAACGCCTTGTGGAGCAGGTGCGTGGCGGTGTGATTCCGCATGATGTCGTGGCGGCGCGCCGCATCCACTTCGGCAGTGGCTTTGTCTCCAACTTTGGGATGGCCAGAAATGACCGTGCCGATGTGGACCAGCACTCCCGCCGAGGGGCGGCGCATTTCAGTCACTTCGATCTGCCAATCCGCTCCGCGGATGACTCCTGTGTCGCTCACTTGCCCGCCCGCTTCGATGTAAAAGCCCGTCTTCGGCAGGATGACTTCGACCTGATCGTCCAACTCCGCGGACTGGACAGACTGCCCATCCACGATGAGCGCGAGCACTTCGCCCTCGGTGGAAATGCTTCCATAGGGATCGTACACGACGCCATCCTTGCCCAACTTGCCCTTTCCCTGCAAATCCTTGAGAATGTTCGCGAAGAATTCCGCGTCTTCGCCGCCGAGTTTGCCCATGGCTTTGCCGCCACCCGATGCCTTGCTGTGCTCCTCTTTTGCTTCGGTGAATCCTTTTTCGTCCACATCGAGTCCCTGTTCGCGGGCGATGTCGCGCGAGATTTCGAAGGGCAGGCCGTAGGTGGCGTAGAGGTCAAAGGCGAGATGACCGTCGAGGGTGGTTGTGTTGGACGCGCGCAAGTCAGCGAGGAGATTCTCCAATTGGGCCGTGCCCGCCTCCACGGTCCGCGCGAAGCGGACTTCTTCCCGCGTCAGGTTATCCAGAATGGAAATCCTGCTCTTTTCGAGTTCAGCATAGAAGTCGCCATATTCCCTGATGACCGCTTCCGCGACCTTGGCGAGGAACGGTTCGTGGAGGCCGATCTTCGTGCCGAAGCGCGCCGCGCGTCGGATGATCATGCGCGTGACGTAGTTGCGGCCCGCGTTGCCAGGGACGACGCCGTCGGCGATGAGGAACGCGGCCGAACGAACGTGGTCACAGATGACGCGGTAGGGCGTGAAGTCGGCGAGCATTTCCTTTTCGCTGTGACCCGTGAGCGAGCGCAGGACATCCAGCGAACCCATGAAGAGGTCGGTCTTGTAGTTGGAGTCGACGCCCTGCAAAACGGAGACGATGCGCTCGAAGCCCATGCCTGTATCAACATGTTTCGCGGGGAGAGGTTCGAGACGGCCATCGTCAAAGAGGTTGTATTGAATGAAGACGTTGTTCCAGAGTTCGAGGAAGCGCGTGCAGTCACCGTTCACGCCGCATTTGTGAGGCTTGCCGCGCATGTTGTCGCGTTCCTCGCCGAGGTCGAGATGGATCTCCGAGCAGGGACCGCACGGCCCCGTCTCGGCCATCTGCCAGAAATTTTCCTTGCGGCCAAAGAAAAGAATATGATCGGAATTGATCCCAGGCTGGGCGCGCCAGATGTCCGCGGCCTCGTCATCGCGCGGGATATTGCCCTTGTCATCTTCGAAGCAGGTGGCGTAGAGTTTATCCTTGGGCAGGCCCCACACTTCAGTGAGCAATTGCCACGACCAGGCAATGGCTTCCTTTTTGTAGTAATCGCCAAACGACCAGTTGCCGAGCATCTCGAAGAAGGTGTGATGCGTGTCGTCGCGGCCGACATCATCGAGGTCGTTATGCTTGCCAGCCACGCGCATGCATTTCTGCGAGTCCACGGCGCGGGTGTAGGGCTTCTTGTCGGTGCCGAGGAAAACATCCTTGAACTGCACCATGCCCGAGTTGGTGAACAGCAGGGTGCTGTCGCCGCCCGGGACGAGGGACATGGACGGCACGGCGGTGTGCCCACGCTCGACGAAGAAATCAATGAAGTCCTGACGAATTTGGTTGCCTGTGAGTTTGCGGGTCATTTGCGAAGTGCTCCGAGGGTGAAGTTTTGAGATTATACCAAGCGAAGAATGAAAAATCCCGAACCTGTGGGTTCGGGACTGGATATACTTTCCGTCTCAAGCCGTGACAGGTTAGGAGGACGCACGCGTAGCGGCGGCAGCGGCTTGAGCAACGGCAGATTTCCGATTGGTTTCCATGGGCGGCATTATACCATTCTTAAATCCAAAAACGCCCCTCCCAGCCGCGTCTCTTTTACGCAATGGGCATGTGCACGTCTTCGACAACCTTGTAGACCAGGTCGTGCGGATGGACGGGCTCAATGACCTTGATGGCCACATCGTCACCAGGTTTGACCCAGACCACGCTGTGATGCTCAATTTCCATCGAGGTGACGCTCTGGATGAAGTCGGCGCTGTGGCCGTGGATGTGGATCATATCGCCGACTTTCAGGCTGGAGGTGAGCGAGAGCGCCGCCACGTGGATGTGATCGAAGTAGTGGGTGACCTTTCCAACTTCCACTTCCATGGGTTCACTCCTTCTTTATCTGTTTCACGATCAGAACGGAACAGGGGGCGTAATGCACCAGTTTGCGCGAGACGCTTCCCATCCAGAAGCCCTTGAATTCGCTCAGGCCGCGCGAGCCAGCCACGATCAAGTCCACTTGATTATCTGCGACGTAACCAATGATTTCGGTGGCCGCGTCGCCGCGAAGCAGTACGGGCGTGGAGGAAAGTCCGTGACGAGCCAGCAGGCTGGAGGTCCGCGCGAGAAGCGTCTCTCCTTCCTTCTTCTGCTGTTCACGCACCTTCGCGGCCTGGTCATCGATTTGGGCAGCGTAAGCGGTCTGCCAGCCCCCAACATACGGCTCCATCATGATGGGAAATTCCTCGGGCGGCAGGACGTGCATGACGCGAATATCCGCGTCCTCGGGATGCGGAAAGCGCGCCAGATAACGCACCGCGCTTTGACTGTGAGAGGATCCATCCGTGACGAGGAGGATGCGCCGCAACCCCTGGAAGGGAGCGCGCACGACCAGGACCGGACAGGCGGCGTATTCCACCACCTGCTGGGCCACGCCTCCGAGCAGGATGCCGAGCGTGGCGCGCAGACCTTTTGCGCCGACCACGATCAGGTCAGACTTTTTGGCGGCGGCAATCTCCAGAATCTTTTCCGCTGGCGGACCTATCTCGAGGATCGTCGTCGCTTTAAAGCCGCTGGATTCCAACTGGGTTTTGGTGCGTTCGAGGGATTTTTCGTATTCGGGCAAATAGGGGATCTGCCCCGAGGTGAAGCCCCGTACCACCACAATGCGACTGGCCGTCGGCAGGGGCAGGGACTGCAACAATTCCACCGCTGATTGTGCGTGCTGAGAGCCATCATCAGCCAGAAGAATATTCAACCGTTTTTTCGGAATCATGACAACCTCCTTTCGCTGGACGAAGCTTTCTTCCATAATTACTGTAGCACAAATCGGAACCCAATACTAGCCCCTGCCGCGGGTAAAATCGCTCCATGCGCACACAATGGATTTGGCTGGCAGGCCGTCTTGTGCAAGGACATCAGGTTGCGTCGCGGCCTTCTCGAAACTATCCCTATAGTTCTCTCGAAAAGCAAAAGCCGTTCTTCAAAGCGCGCGGACTGGACCTGTTTCCCTACTTCAACGGGACGCTGAACATTTCCATTGCGCCGTTGGAATTCGAGATGACAAATCCCGAATTCACCTTTCCGCTCATCGAGTGGACGGACCTGCATCCACCCGAGACGTTTTCGTTTTCGCGGTGCAAAGTCAGATTCGAGGGGAAGGAATATGAAGGCTGGGTCTACTATCCGCATCCCGAAACGAAGAAGACGCATTTCCAAAACCCGTCGCTGGTGGAAGTCATCACCTACGAGATTCCAAACATCCGTTATGGGGATGCGATTGAGGTGGGGTTGAATCCAGCCGAGATTGCAATAGTACCTCCACAAGTTAAAGTTGTAGGGCAAATTGCCAATTTGCCGAGCGCAATTTAGCAAATTGCGCTACAAGTTCACCTGGTTGCGGTAGTAGTACATAAGTAAAATCCACAAATACGCGCAATCGTGTACAATTCGTGCAATGAAAGTTGCACTCATTTCTGATATTCACAGCAACCTGCCCGCGTTCGAGGCAGTGCTGAAAGACATCCGCGCGGAAGGAGCCGACCAGATCATCTTTCTCGGCGACGCGGCGACTCTCGGTCCGCAACCGAAGGAGACGCTCGACTTGTTACGTGCCCTGGATTGCGTCTGCATCATGGGGAACCACGACGCCGCGCTTCTGGACCTCACGCGGGCCGCGGATCTTCAAATTGGCGCGTCCCTCTTTCCCGCCCTTGCCTGGGGACACAGCCTGCTCGCCGAGACCGATCTTGATTTTCTGCGCTCCTTTCTTCCAACCTGCGAACTGGATTTGGGGACAATTTCCATGCTCTGCTTTCACGGCTCGCCTCGCTCCAATATTGACATGGTACTCTCCAACACCGCAGACGAAGTCATGGACGGGTACTTCGCGGACCAGTCTGCTGACATCCTGGCGGGCGGACACACCCACGTCCAGATGTTTCGTCAACGCGGCCTGCAAGCGATCATCAACCCGGGCAGTGTGGGAAGCGCCTTTATGGAACCGTTTCTCTACAATGGAATTACGCCAAGGCTGATCCCCTGGGCGGAATATGCCCTCGTCCGCGCGGAAAACGGCGGATGGAGCGTGGACCTCCGTCGGGTCCCGTTCGACACGGAAGCGGCCTGCCGCGCGCTCGAAGCGGGCAACAATCCCAGCCGTGATTGGTGGCTGTCACAATATCGTTAAGCCGCGAGAACGGATCGAACAAAAAATCCCGCCCTCTGCGGGATTTTTTAATGCCAAACTTTCAAAAATGTTGGGGGACCGTTTTCAATTTTGTAAGAGAGGACTATAGTCCCGCCCGCCCAGCGAAGGTCTGGTATCCTCAAAAAGGAATGGCGAGGCACAATGAGACCGAGACTCTTCTCCCTGCTACTAATCTCCGTTCTGATTCTCTCCCTCGGCGCGAGTGCGTCGGACGCGACCCCTGCGCAGGCCGCATCGACTGGATATTCCCTGCGCTTCCGCGGCCACGGCACAAGCGACGTCGATCGCGTCAAGATCAAGATCGACGCGCCCGCCGTCCCTGCGGACGTGGGCAGCCACTTTACCATCGAGTTCTGGCTCAAGGCCGCGCTGGCCGACAACGCCAGCAGTGCGTGCGTCCCCGGCGGGGATCACTGGATCAACGGCAACATCATCGTGGATCGCGACGTGTACGGCAACGGAGATTACGGCGACTATGGCATCTCGCTCGCCAATGGCCGCATCGCCTTTGGCGTCTCGCGCGGCGTCAAAAAACAGACCATCTGCGGCAAAACCAATGTCGCCAACGGGAAGTGGCATCACATCGCCGTCACACGCAATGCCACCAGCGGCGTGATGAAAATCTTCGTGGACGGAAAACTGGACAAGTGGGGGACTGGCCCGACAGGCAACATCAGTTACCGCAACGGACGCGCCACCTCGTATCCAAACTCGGACCCGTATCTCGTGCTCGGCGCCGAGAAGCATGACGCTGGCTCGAATTATCCATCCTACAACGGCTACTTCGACGAACTCCGCATTTCAAAGACCATCCGCTACGGAAAGAATTTTGTCAGGCCCGCCTCCCCGTTCCGCGCGGACACGAACACGGTCGCGCTCTATCACTTCGACGAAGGCCCCGCTGGGGCGTGCCGAGGGACAGTGCTCGACTCATCCACTGCTGGCACGAGCGACGGTCAATGCAAGTTTGGCGGCGCGGTGCCGAGAGGGCCGCTCTACACCACCGTCGTCCCGTTTTCCGCCGCGCCCCCTCCCGTATCTGGCGGCGGCCCGACGATTTCAGGCTGTCCCGTCTTTCCCGCGGACAACATCTGGAACGCCCGCGTGGACAATCTGCCCGTCCACGCGCGTTCGGACGCCTGGATCAACAGCATCGGACGAAACACCGGCTTTCACATGGACTTTGGCTCCCGGTGGAACGGGCAGGAGATTGGCATCCCCTACAACATCGTGGACGGCTCGACTGTCACCAAGTACAACGTGGATTTTTACTATCCCGACGAATCCGATCCTGGCCCCTACCCGATTCCAGCCAATCCAAAGATCGAAGACGGTTCGGATCGTCACATCCTCGTGCTCGACCGCGAAACCTGCAAACTCTACGAGATTTATGACGCCTCCTTCAGCGGCGGGAAATGGCACGCAGGCTCCGGCGCGATCTGGGACCTGAACTCGAACGCACTCCGTCCCGCAGGCTGGACGTCGGCCGACGCGGCCGGCCTGCCCATCCTGCCTGGACTCGTCCGTTACGATGAAGTCGCGTCGGGCGTCATCAATCATGCCATCCGTTTCACCATCAGCAGTACCAACAGTTACATCTGGCCCGCGCGTCATCTCACCAGCGGGACGGCAGGCGCGGTCACCAACACACCACCCATGGGAGCGCGCTTTCGTCTGAAAGCGGATTACAACATCAGCGGCTTCGACCCGAAGATGCGCGTCATCCTGCAAGCCATGAAGACGTACGGCATCATCGTGGCAGACAACGGCTCCGACTGGTACGTGAGCGGCGCGCCCGATGAACGCTGGGACAACGACCTGCTCCACACGCTCGATGTGTTGACTGGTGACGATTTCGAAGCCGTGGACACCTCCAGCCTGATGGTCAATTCCAATTCGGGACAGGCGAATCTCCCGTTGACGAGATGGAAGCCATCGGTGGGCGACACGATTCAAATTCAATACAGCGGCGCGATCGACCTGACCAAAACGGCGGACATTTACAATCTCGACATGTTCGAAACCAGCGCCGCGCAGATCGCCGCCCTGCACAGGCGGGGGCTCAAGGTGATGTGCTACATCAACGCGGGGGCGTGGGAGGATTGGCGTCCCGACGCGGCGCAATTCCCGCCTGAGGTGTTGGGCAACGACTATGAAGGTTGGCAAGGCGAAAAGTGGCTCGATATCCGCCGCATCGACCTGCTGGCGCCCATCCTGCGCGCCCGTCTCGACCAATGCCGCGCCAAAGGGTTCGACGGCGTGGACCCCGACAACATCAACGGTTACATGAACAACACGGGCTTCCCGTTGACCGCACAAGACCAACTCACCTTCAACACCTGGCTGGCGAGCGAAGCCCACGCGCGCGGACTTTCCATCGGGCTAAAAAACGACTCCGAGCAACTCGCCAGCCTGCTGAATCACTTCGATTGGGGACTCACCGAGGAATGTTTCGTCCAGGGCTGGTGCAGCGACCTCTCCCCCTTCATTACGGCGGGCAAACCTGTCTTCGCAGTGGAGTACACCGACACGGGCGTCGCCTTCAACGCCTTCTGCGCGCAGGCCTCTTCACTCGGATTGAGCGGTATCCTCAAGCATCGCAACCTGGATGCCTACGTACAAATCTGCCCATAAACCAAGCCCCGTGGAGGCTGTCCACGGGGCAAACAACAACTATTCAGTTGTCGTCATCCCTGCCCAATGCTGGCGGACCTCCACTAGCGCTGCTTCCCAAAGAAACAGACGAAGGCCGTTTTTGATGTTGGCCTTGCCAGAGTTCAGGCCGTCCACAAGGGCAGGTTTCTTGAAAATATTATAGGCACAACTTTTCCCAAATTCACCTTACAATTGCCTTAAATGGCACACATCATTTCCATCGTCGGCGCGAGCGGTGTGGGCAAGACCAGCCTTGTCCGCGCGCTCGCCTCCCGCCGCGATTTCGCCCTCGGCCTCGAAAGCCATGCCGAACGTCCCTTTCAGGCGCTGTTCAAACAGGACCCGCGCCACGCCTTCGCCAACCAGGTTGACTTCCTGCTCCTGCGTGCGGAACAGGAACGGATTTTGCGACTCGACCCGCGTCCCGCGTTGACCGACGGCGGGCTGGACCTCGACTTCCACGGGTTCACGCGTCTCTTCCACACCCGCGGCTGGCTGACCGATCCCGAGCACGATCTCCTCCGACGCTTTTACCTCCACACCCGCGAACTTCTGCCGCTCCCCGACCTCATCGTCCACCTGACGGCCTCGGACGCGGCCATCCGCATGAGACTGGCCGCCCGCGACCGCATCAACATCGCCAGCGCGGCGGACGCGTCCCTGCTGGCATCCTTCCTCGACGAGTGGCTGGCCCAGGTCCCGCGCGGCCGCATCCTCCGTCTGGATGTGACCGAAGAGACGGAATCCTGCCAGAACGTGATCCCCGTCATCCTGACGCGCGTCGCGGAACTCCAATCCAGAGAATGTCGCTGAATGGAAAAACCCCTTCAAATTAAGAAAGGCTCATCTGTAAAGAATGTGCAACGTGACAGTCACTTCGGAAGTGATTGTCACGTTGTCGCACAGATTCTACACATGAGCCAAGAAAAATTCGTGTCAATTC
>DYKX01000283.1 GCA_020722375.1 Anaerolinea thermophila | reverse complement strand
GTGTGCACGCAAAGGTTGTCAGGGAAAAAGAGCCTAAGGTAAGATAGTCATGTAAACGCAAACCAACCTACCCGAGGCTCACGATGAAATATAACACTGGAAAGATAAACCAGATAGCGCAGAAATTAGCGGAAGTCGTAAAGGAAGCAATAGAAGAGGAAGGCCAGGAACAAGTGTTGATTGGCGATGTGGAATTGGCCATGCGAGAAGGCTTACGGCAAATCGGGCAGCAAGCGTTGGCCTGCTTTCTGGAGGCGGCGGACGAAGGCGTGGAGACAGAGATTCCTTGTGCGTGTGGCGGCACGTTGCATTATCAACGGCGGCGTCCGGCGACGATCTGGTCGGTGTTCGGCAAGGTAGTGTATCGCCGAGCGTACTATGCGGGCTGCACCTGCGGAAAAGGAGTTGCGCCTGTAGACCGACGATACGGGATTGAACCCGGCAAAGTGACGAGCGGGTTAGCGCATCTGTTGGCTTTGAGCGGGATTTTCAAAGCCTTCGATGATGGCCGAAAATGGCTCAAGGAGTTTTTGCTGTTTGAAGTCTCCGAGAATACGGTGCGCGCGGAAACGCAGAAACTGGGCGAATTGCAACGCCAAGCCGATGAGCAACTGGTCAAAGAGACACAGGATGAAGCCAGTTTACAAAGGCGGGAACAGGGCCAAGTCCCCGCCCCCGATATCCTGTACGGCTCATTGGATGCCGCTAAAGTGCGGATTGAACCCCGCGACGAGCAGGAAAAAGCGGCTGAAAACCGGGAAAACTGGCGCGATTTGAAGGCCGGATGCTGGTATGAAGGCGAAATTGTTTCTCCGCGCCAGCAGTCCACACGTCAGAAGAACAAAGCCCAACGCGCAGGCACGGTGTTGCGCGCCAAGAACAAACGCTACTTTTGTGATATTGACCAGGCCGATCAGTTTGGCAAATTGCTCTGGGCAACCGCGTGCGCGGTCGGCGCCGATCGGGCGCGCCTTCTGGTGTTCATCTGCGATGGCGCCGTGTGGATCTGGAACCTGATCGCACACTACTTTCCGAATGCCATTCAAATTCTGGACTGGTATCATGCGGAAGACCGTTTGAAGCGGATCGCCGCAGAAGCCTTCTCCAACCTGACCGAACGTCAGGCGTGGCTGGCAGTCGTCACTGAAGACCTGTGGCAGGGCAACGTGGAAGCAGTCATCGCAGCCTGTCAGAAGCTGGCCAAGATATCGACCCTGGCCAAACAATCGCTGACCTACTACAGCGACAACATCGAACGCATGCGCTACGCACAATTTCGTGCCGCTGGATACCTGATTGGCAGCGGCGTCATCGAAAGCGGTTGCAAGCAAATCGTCACGCAACGCCTCAAACTCCCTGGCGCACAATGGGAGTTGGATGGCGCCATTTTGACCGCCAAAGCACGCGCCGCCTGGTTGAGCGGAAATTGGCAGAATTTGGTTTCTGCTCGTTCCCAGTTACCTCTTGCCGTCTGACAACCTTTGCGTGCACAC
>DYKX01000282.1 GCA_020722375.1 Anaerolinea thermophila | reverse complement strand
TCCGCGTGGGGGAGGAATCGCTGATCGGGAAAATGGGGACCGCCCGAACGTCGGTGGATGAGGCGGGAGGTCAGGTACAATTGCGGAGCGAGTTATGGAGCGCCGAACTCGCCGAAGGCTCCGCGAAAGTCCGTAAGGGCGACGCGGTCGAAGTTGTCGAAGTCAAAGGATTGCGGTTGAAAGTCAGGAAGAAATAAACCCTGTACGGCAAGATTCATCTTGCGAGAATCGGCGCAAAATAAATTTTGCGGTACACATTAAGGATATTATGTCAGTCACACCAACACGAGATCGAGTTACCCCCGAGGCAGAAGCGCGGCCCCTGCGCCGCCCCGATTGGATCAAAGTGCGCGCGCCCGCGGGCGAAACGTACGAACGCCTGCAAACGCTGATGCGCTCGAAAGAGTTGCACACCGTCTGTGAAGAGGCGATGTGCCCGAACATGGGCGAATGCTGGGGCAGCGGCACCGCGACATTTTTGATGCTGGGCGACGTGTGCACGCGCACTTGCGGATTCTGCGACATCAAACATGGAAAGCCCGCCCTGCTCGATTGGGGCGAAGCGGAGCGCGTGGCGCAGGCCGTGAAATCCATGAATTTGAAGCACGCGGTCATCACGTCGGTGAACCGCGACGAACGTCGGGACGGCGGCGCGCCCATCTTCGCGATGGTCATCCGCCGCATCCGTGAACTGTTACCAGGTTGCTCCATCGAGGTGCTGATCCCCGACTTCAAGGGCAGCATCGAAGCGCTGAAGATCGTCATGGAGGCGCGTCCCGAAATTTTGAACCACAACGTGGAAACGGTGCCGCGCCTGTTCAAGTCGGTCCAGCCGCAGGACAATTACGAGTGGGCCGCCGCGACGCTCTCGAACGCCAGGAAACTCGACCCCGACGTGCTGACCAAATCGGGCATCATGGTCGGCCTCGGCGAGACGATGGACGAGGTGAAGCAGGTCATGCGCGACCAGCGCAGTTGGGGCGTGGACATTCTGACCATCGGCCAGTACCTGCAGCCGAGCAAGAAACATCTTGCCATGCAGAGATACTACACGATGGAAGAATTCGCCGAGTTGAAAAACTTCGGCATGGAGATCGGTTTCAAATGGGTCGAGTCGAATCCGCTGGTGAGGTCGTCCTATCACGCCGCGGAACAGGTGCGCGCGCTGAGCGTGGTGCATCGCAAGTTGTATGGGGAGAAAGAGCAGTGATCAGTTTTCAGTGATCAGTTTTCAGTAATCAGTTTTCAGTGATCAGTCATCAGTTTCCTCCCGTCGAGTCTCGGCGGGAGGATTTTTATGTTAGCGCGCCAAACCGATGGGCGGCAGTTGAACTGCCGCCTGGACCCGGCGGTTATCCCAGCGCTTTGGCGCGCCAAGAAAGAAAAAACGGCTTCCTCACGGAAGCCGTTTTCATTTATTCATTTTGTAAAGTGCGAAATATAGGCTTAGCCCATTGCCACATCCCCAGCAGGGAAGTTTCACCGTGCATGGCTGCTAA
>DYKX01000003.1:16781-46686 GCA_020722375.1 Anaerolinea thermophila | reverse complement strand
CAAAAGGTGTATACTATTTTCAGAAAGGAACCCAATCCGTGGGTCACGCTGCGGGCGCTGCGGGTGTTGAAGGCTGCGGGGTGAAGTAGTCAATCTTACGAAATCGTAAGGGGTTGATAAAACAGCGTTAACAGGTTTTTCAAAGGCGATTAATCTGGCAAATCTACAATAGGGTGATTTGCCATGTTGCCATCCTCGAACTATCGTTCCCCTCTCGAATTGCCGAATGGAACCATGCAGACGCCCGTCTCTGTCGGCGACCTGCCATCCTTCGATTATCAGACCTCTGTGGAGACTATCACCGAGAACGTCACATCGCACCTGGAGGTGCATCCAGAAATCCCCGGCGTGATCCTGCTCCAGAACGAAAAACTTCACAGTGCGCTTCCCCGCGCCTTGATGTTCGAGCGCCTCGGCCATCGTTACGGTGTGGAACTGTTTCTGCGCAAGCCAATCCTGGAATTGCAACAAAACCTCGGCATCCAAACCTTCACCATCTCCAGTAACATGGGCGTGAAGGAGGCCGTGCGCTTCGCACTTCAGCGGGAACCTGAGTATATTTATACGCCGCTTGTCATCCACTATGACGATGGGCTATTGCGCCTGCTCGACATGCACGTTCTACTGTACGCGCAATCCCATATTCTCGACAATGCCAACAATGTGCTTGGCAGCATGAAGCAAATCGAGGATGCCATTCAACGTAACATGGCGTTTGAGCAACTGATGGACCTGATCGTAAGTGCGATCTCACGGGTCATTCCCAACCACCGCACTGGCATTTTCGTAAAACCGTCCCGCTGGATGGAATTACCGGGCCGTCACAACCTGGTCTATCCTTACAACGATGTCCTCACAAAGGCGCCAGCCTTCAGGTCGGTGATGGAGACTTGCCAGCCTCTCCATATCCTGGATACGGGTGTGTCATCCCATTGGCAAGGGATGAAATCATTGGGAAGATTTCGCACCTGGATGGGCGTTCCCATTAAGAGCGTTTTGGGATGTGAGGGAGTGTTGTCCCTTGGACGGTTTTCGCTGTCCCCATTCAGTGAAGAGGAAACTCAACTGACCAAGTCCTTTTCCGAATTCATTGGGGTCGCCTTGCATACTTCTTCAAACTCGAACGCCATGCCTTTTCGTTTGGAAAGGGCACGGCGCATGACCAATCTCTGGGTTGGAACCCAACTTTCATCCAACAAGGGCAAATAAACGGTCTGCTATTCTCCCTGTGGCGACTCGGACTCGTAGGTCTGGGTCTCTTTTTTGTCCTCCGCTTCGATCACGCGGCGCACCTGTGACATGCCCTCTGGCGGGGCGACGATGCCCTTTTCCTCGAGCGTGTCCATCAGGCGCGAGGCACGCGTGTAGCCGATGCGCAGTTTGCGTTGCAACATCGAGACCGAGGCCTTGCCCTCTTTGCGGATGATGTTGATGGAATCTTTCAGCAGGGGATCCTCGTCCGAGGCGGGCGACATATCTTCGAACATCGGCACCTGCTTGAGCGGGACGCCGTTGATGGAGGGCGCGTCGACCGCGCCGCCAGGCATGGTGTACGGACTCGCCCCCACCTGTGCGCGCCAAAACTCGACCAGTGACTGAATCTCGTGATCCGAGACGAACACGCCCTGCAAACGCGCGGGCGAAGGCGCATCGGGAGCCTGAAAGAGCATGTCGCCGCGGCCGAGCAGGCGCTCCGCGCCGGGCTGGTCGAGAATGACGCGGCTGTCCACGCCCGAGGCCACAGCGAAGGCGATGCGCGCCGGGAAGTTGGCCTTGATGAGGCCCGTCACCACGTCCACCGAGGGACGCTGGGTGGCGAGGATGAGATGAATACCCGTGGCTCGCGCCAGTTGTGCGAGACGCGTGATTGTGCGCTCGGTCTCGTCGGGGGCGATCATCATCAGGTCGGCCAACTCGTCAATGACCACCACCAGATAAGGCAGTTTCTTCTGTCCCTGCGCGGCGGCACGCGCGTTGAAATCGGCGATGTTGCGCGCACCGATGCGGGCGAACTCGTGATAGCGTTTGTCCATTTCGCGCGTCATCCATTGCAACGCGCCGATGACGCGTTCCATTTCCACCACCACGGGCGCGAGCAGGTGCGGCACGCCGTTGTAGCCCGTCAGCTCCACGCGCTTCGGGTCCACGAGGATCAGTCGCAGGTCATCGGGCGTGTTGTGGAGCAGGAAGCTCGTCAGGATGGAGTTGACGCAAACCGATTTACCAGAACCCGTCGTGCCCGCGATCAGCAAGTGCGGCATGGCATTCAAGTCTGCGGTGATGGGATGCCCCGCCACATCACGGCCGAGGGCAAAGCGCAGAGAGGTGCGATTGCGTTGGAAGACTTCGCTTTCCAGAATGTCACGCAGGGCCACCATCGTCATCTCTTCGTTGGGCACTTCGATGCCGACGTAACTGTGACCTGGCACAGGCGCCTGGATGCGGATGCGCGGCGCGGCCAGCGCGAGGGCGAGGTCGTCGGCGAGGGACGCGATCTTGCTGACGCGGACGCGCGTCCGCCCGTTTCTTGTCTCGACGAAGAGCGGCTCCACGCCGAACTGGGTGATCGTCGGCCCGCGGCTGATCTGCACCACCTGCGCGGGCGCGCCGAAGGAGGCCAGCGTCTCTTCGATGAGGCGGGCGCGCTTCTGAACGAAGTCATCGTTGATGGCGGGCGCGGCGCCCTCGTCGAGGATGTCTTTCACGGCGGGCAATTGCCAATGGATGACCGTCTCGCCGGGGCGCGTGGTGGTGGGCGTGCCCACCGGCGGGACAGGTTTGGCGGGAACGGGTTTATCACCGGGGGAGGATTTTTCCTGCGGCGGGACGAACGGGGTGAAGCCGTTCGCCGTGGATTCGCCCGGTGCGGACGCGCCCGGCCCGAGGTCCGCGCGACGCGTGATCAGAGTCCGCAGGCGCGAGAAGAGCGGGGCAAAGAATCTGCTCAGGTCGCGCACGGAGATGTCGAAGGTCATCGTCACAGAGATGATGAGCCAGGCCAGCAAAGCGACGATGGCGCCGCCCGTGCCGAGCAATGTCCAAAGGGCGCGATGAAAGAGACTGCCGAGATGCCCGCCGCCGAAGCCGTCGTTTGCCGCATCGAGGGAGAGGTCGAGTGGGACGGTGAAGGCGTGGAAGGCGGTCAGGATCCACAGAAAGAGGAGCAGACTGCCGATGCTCCGTTCGAGCGTGAGCGGTGGCAGTTTATCGATGCGGCGTAAAACGAGCCAAAGGCCGAAGAGAAGCAGTGCAAGCGGAAGCAGGTAAATTCCCCAGCCGAAGATTTGCGAGAGGACGCGGATAAAAACTCCGATGGCCGCGCTGCGATTGGCAGTGAACAGGCTGAGCAGGATCAGTGCGCCAATGACCGCGAGGACGATGCCCAGCACGTCGAGTTTGCGCTCGGCGGGCAGACGCTCCCACCACGAAGGTTCGGCGTAGCGCGTCGGCTCGGGTTTGTGAGCAGATGATTTGCGCGAACCTGACTTGCCCTTCGCTTTAGGGGACAGGATGGTCTTGGGGCGTGATTTGGAGGGCTGGCCTTTGATGAGAGGCATGTTTTAGTCAAATGGTCGAATGGTCGGATAGTCTATGCGTCGAGTGGGGAATACGAGATAAGAGTTGGGATTTATGTACGTGTCTGCTTTTGTACCTGTCTACCTGTGTACGCTTTACTCTGCGTGCGGAAAAATTATAGCACAAATGGTCTGTTTTTCTTAAGGTACAATTGCCGCACGTTTAATCTCTGCCGCGGAGTACGCGGATTTTCACCGATTTTTTGTTCCGTGCAATCCGTGAAATTTGTGGCAAAATTTTAAGGAAAATTCCTTGTTCGAAATTCTCTTTCTCGGTACATCCGCTTCCGCTCCCTCTGCCAAGCGCGGGCTTTCGGCGCAGATTGTCAGTCACAACGAATATCGTTTTCTCGTGGACTGCGGCGAGGGGACGCAACGCCAGATTCTGCAATCGGGTGTCGGCTTCAAACGCCTGACGCGCGTCCTGCTTACACACGGCCATCTCGACCACATCCTCGGTCTCGGCGGGCTGATGAGCACCTTCCTGCGCTGGGAAGCGATCGAAGAACTCGAAATTTACGGCGGACGGCAGACGCTCGACCGCGTCCACGACCTGCTCTACGGGGTCGTCTTGCGCGGCAACCAGCCTCCCATGCCTTTGCGTCTGCTGGAAATCAAGCCCGGCGTGATCTTTGAAACCGACGATTTCACCGTGACGGCGTTTCCTGTCACGCACCGCGGGCCAGACTGTCTCGGTTACGCGTTCGAAGCCAAGGCGCGTCGTCCCTTCCTTTCGGCCAAAGCAGATGAACTGGGCGTCCCGTTCGGACCGGAACGAAGCCGACTGGTGGCGGGTGAGACAATTACCCTTGCGGATGGGAAACGCGTCACGCCCGACGATGTGCTGGGTCCGCTCGAACGAGGCACGAAACTCGTCGTGGTGGGCGATACCGGTCGGACGGATAACCTCGTCGAGGTCGCGCGTGATGCGGACGCGCTGGTCATCGAGTCCACCTATCTGGATAAGGAAGCGGATATGGCGACGGAGTTCTCCCACCTGACGGCGCGCATGGCCGCGGATCTCGCCACGAAAGCGGGGGTTAAAAAATTGATCCTGACGCATCTCTCGCGGCGTTACCGTGAAAAGGATGTGCTGACCGAGGCGCAGGCGCTTTTCCCCGCCGTTTCGGTGGCACGGGATTTCGATGTGTATCAGGTGAAAAGGTAGACAGGTACACGAGTACACAAGTACACAAGTACACAAGTACACAAGTACACAAGTACACAAGTACACAAGTGCACAAGTACACGAGATACGAAGGTTGGACGGACGCCTGCAACGCGCCAAAGACAAATTGCTGGCGCTGACGCCACCCACGGTACGCGGCAAGCGTCAAATTCCCAAGAAACAGGAATCTACGTAAAACCAGCCTTTTTAGCGCACGTTCCGATTCCGCCCTTAACCCAAAAAGACGCCGTCAACCATTTCCTTAGAAACCGTCCCACCCTCAGCGCCCCGGAGACAGGGGATTAAATGCAAAGCAGGCGTCTATCCCCCCAGACGCCGATTACGGGGCGCAGGCTGTACCGTCCCAGGCAGGCGCCAATTGGTAGCCGAACCTGGCCGCCTTTTTCTATCGGTATCGGAATGATCCTCGGAGTCCTGGCCCCATTCTTTGGCGGATAGCCTTCTCTCCAATTCGACCAGCGAAACATCTGCCAGCGACTTCACCGTCCAATCAGCGCCCTTCACGCCGAGACGGAGCGTCAGTGGATTGGGAACGGCCACCACGAAGACTCCCGCGGCCCGCGCGGCGCGGACGCCGTTGGGCGAATCCTCGAAGACGACCGCCGCTTCTTTCTGGACCTCGAGCCGCTCCACCGCCAACAGGAACAAATCTGGGTTCGGCTTGGTCCTGCCAGGCGCAACATCCTCCGAGCAGATGACGCGGTCGAAACGGTCCGCGATCCCAAGTCGGGAAAGATGCGAGTCCACCCAGGAGTGCGGAGAACTCGAAGCGACGGCGATCCGCAGTCCGCGCGATCGTCCGTCGTTCAGCAGGTCCATCACCCCCGGCAGGACGGGGCTTGCGTGAATGAGAGCATCCGACTCGCGGCGATAGCGCGCTCGCAGGGACGCGGCGTCCAGCCCCGTCAGTCCCGCGAGATGCGTTGCGGCGTCATACGTGGAGATGCCATAGCCGCCGATGGTCTTCGCCCACTCGTCCACGGGCAATTCTTGTCCATGCTCGCGGAAGATGGCCTGCCACACGTCCACTTCGGGAGTTTCGGTATCGAGCACGAGTCCGTCGAAATCAAAGATGAGCGCTTTCAGCATAACTATCTCTTCAGGTGAAATTTGCAAAACGAGTTGGGCAAGTATACCCGACCATGCTTAATGATCAAAAATAAATGTCAGCAATCCATCTGGATTATTTGACGGTAAAATCCAGCCGAGGAGTTTCCCATGTCCCAAGCAGACTTGTTCAGCGCAAAACCGTCCAGCCATGCCACGCTCGAAGAACTCTTTGCCGAAATGCGGCAGATGAAGGATGACCCGCTCGCCAACGCGGGGACGAACATCGTCATCAGCCGCGGCAACCCGCAGGCGAAATTGCTCATCATCGGCGAGGCGCCCGGACCAGAGGAAAACATCAAGGGCAGGCCGTTCGTCGGCCGCGCGGGACAACTGCTGGATAAGATTCTCGAGGCCGCGTCGTTCAACCCCGAAACGGACGTGTTCATCACCAACTCGGTTTTCCGCCTGCCGCCCGGAGAGGACGGCAAAGCCTTCCGCAAGCCGACGGACAAGGAGATCGAATATTACCGTCCGTACGTGCTGGAGATCATCCGCCTCGTTGACCCGCGCATCATGCTGTTGACGGGCAACGTGGCCTGCCAATCCATCCTCGGCAAGACGGGCATCACCTCCCTGCGCGGACAGTGGTCGCAGATTCAGGGACATTGGGTGATGCCGATCTATCATCCCTCGTATCTGTTGCGGAATCCTTCGCGCGAACCTGGCTCGCCCAAAGCGCAGATGTGGGATGACATCCGCGAAGTGCGGAAGAAATTCGACGAGTTAATTGGAAAGTAGCCTATCGTTCATCCGTCACACCTGCACTGCACGAAACGCAGTGCGGTGCAAGTGTTGCGAGGATGCGCGAAGCATCCCGAAGCAATCTCCTCACGCCACGCAGGATTGCTTCGTCGGGAAGACCGCTCTCCTCGCAATGACAAAATTTCTCGTATTTGTGCAATAGAGAATTTGAAAGTAAATTTCCATGTCTTCAACGAACAAGGCTGGCTGGCCTCAAGGGCTTCCCATACGCGAATTCGACTGGACCTTAACGCAGCGTGCCCGGGTACGCGTTCCCGTTCACAGACCGAACGAAGCATACCCAAAAACGTGCCCGACTGCAACTCTCAACGAGTTGCATTGACATAATGGGTTTTGTCATGTCACCCCTGCCGCGCTGGCTGCGCCCCTGGTTCCTCCTGACCATCCTTGCCCTGGCTCTCTCCTCCTGTGGCGAGGCGACTGTGATTCCCACGTCGCAGGTCACGCCCACTCCCCGCCCCGCGAGCGCGCTCCCCATCCGCCCCGCCAGCCAGAGCGGACGCTACAACCTGTCCATCCGCTTCGAGCGGATTGGCGTGGAAGATGGACTTTCGCAGAGTTCCGTCAACGCCATTCTCCAGGACTCGCAGGGTTTCCTGTGGTTTGGCACCGAGGACGGTCTGAACCGCTACGACGGGTACAGCTTCAAGGTTTACCGACCCGACCTGGAGAATCGCGCCTCCATCAGCGACCGCTGGGTGACGGCGCTGGCCGAGGACGAGGAGGGATTTCTGTGGGTGGGCACGCGTCAGGGCGGACTGAATCGCTTCGACCCGCGCTCGGGGGAGTTCACCGTCTATCGGCGCGACCCCGCTGAGGCGTCCAGCCTGAGCGCCAATTGGATTCGCGCCCTCCTGTTCGACAGCCGCGGCGTCCTGTGGGTGGGGACGTCCGCTGGTCTCGATCAGTTCGATCCCCAGTCAGGGACGTTTACCCACCTCGTCACGGAAGATGGTTTAACGCGTCAACGCATCAATGCGCTTTACGAAGATGGACAGGGCAGGGTCTGGATCGGCTTCAATGACGGGTTTGGCCGCTACGAATCGGACGGTCGGACGTTCCTGAGTTACAAATCCAGCCCCGATCATCCTGCCGGCCTGGCCTTATACCCGGTCACGGCCCTGCAGGAGGATGCAGACGGTCATCTGTGGGTCGGCACCTCCCGCGGCCTGGTCCGCATGGACCGTTACACCGGCATCTTCAAGATTTACCAGCACGATGCAGAAAACCCAAACAGCCTGAGCAACGACAACGTGACCTGCCTGTTCCTCGACAGCACAGGCGGATTTTGGATCGGGACCAGCGATGGGTTGGAATTCTACAACGCCCGCGTGGACCGTTTTGTCCATCACCGCAACCAACCGGCAAACGACGACAGCCTGAGCAATAACAACATTTACTCGATCCAAGAGGATCGGAGCGGCGTGTTGTGGATCGGCGCATACACCGGTGGGTTGAACAAATACAACCGCCAGCAAGACCACTTTACCTACTACCGTCACGACCCCGAAAATTCCAACAGTTTGAGTGGGAACATGGTCTTCCCGATCTTCGTGGAAAGCGGCGGAATCGTGTGGATCGGGACCTACGGCGCGGGCCTCAACCGACTGAACCCGGTCACCGGACGCTTCACCCATTACCGTCACGATGCGGGCAATCCCGACAGCCTGAGCAGTGACGATGTATACTCCATTCGGATGGACAGCAATGGCTTCTTGTGGGTGGGCACATCTCGCGCCCTCGACCGCTTCGACCCGCGGACGGGCAAGTTCACGCATTATCGCCCCGCATCCAAGGATGACAGCGAGATCAGCATCTCTGCCCTGCCCGTCTATGTGATTTACGAGGATGCGGCTGGCGCTCTGTGGTTCGGGACGTCCAATGGGTTGGACCAGTTCGAGCCATTGACCGAAACGTTCATCCACTACCGCCCCAATCCCGCCGAAAACACCAACCAGGTCATCGCGCTGGCAGGAGACAGCCGCGGGCGTTTGTGGATCGGGACCTTCAGCGGCGGGTTGTACCGCTTCAATCAAAGGGGCGAGGGCTTCATCAGTTACTTCAACGATCCGCTCGACCCCAAATCGCTTGCCAACAACCTTGTGTTCTCCATATACGAAGACCGCCGCGGCAACCTGTGGATCGGAACAGGCGGCGGCCTCGATCTGTACGATCCGATCACCAATACATTCACCCACTACACCGACAAGGACGGCCTGCCCAACAACGTCATCTACGGCATCCTCGAGGACGATGCCGGCGACCTGTGGCTGAGCACGAACAACGGCCTCTCGCGTTTCGACACGGTGAAGAACGAATTCCGCAACTTCGTCGTCAGCGACGGCCTGCAAGGCAGCGAATTCAACATGTCAGCCTACGCCTACAGTTCGCGCGGCGAAATGTATTTTGGCGGCTCGAACGGTTTCAACGCTTTCCGTCCATTGAACATCACAGACAGCGCGTACGACCCTGCCATCGTCCTGACCTCCCTTTCCCAGGAGGGCAAACCCATCGCAACGGACGAGCAAATCCAATACGTGCGCGATATCACCCTGACCTGGCCCCGCAACCAGTTTGAATTCGAATTTGCCGCCCTCGACTACAGCCAGCCCACCCGCAACCAATACGCCTACATGCTCGAAAATTTCGACAGCGACTGGAACTACATCGGCACGCGCCGCAACGGACGCTACACCAACCTGCCGGGCGGCTCTTACACCCTGCTCCTGAACAGCACCAACAGCGACGGCATCTGGAACGACTCGCCCCTGCGAATCCGCGTGACGGTCATCCCGCCCTTCTGGCAGACGACCTGGTTCCGCATCCTGCTTGGACTGGGGCTGGTCGCGGCCATCCTCGGCGGATACGGGCTGAGGCTGGCCTCCGTCCAACGCCGCAACCGCGAACTGGCAAACCTCGTGCGCGAACGCACCCGCGCCCTCGAAAAAAGCACCACCGAAATAGAAGCCCTCTACCAGGCCGACGAAAAGATCCTGCGCACGGTCAGCATCAACCAGGTCTTCCAGACCCTCGTCGATGTGGCCGTGGACGTGCTCCACGCCGATAGCAGCGTGGTCTTCGCCTGGGACGAGGAACAAACCTCCGTCATTCCGCGCGTCAGCCACGGGTTCAGCCCCAGGACGCTGGCCGCCATGAAGTTCTCGCGCGGCGAGGGCATCGTCGGCAAGGTGCTGGAAAGCGGCGAAGCGGTCATCGTCCCCGATATCGTCATCGAAGACTTGACTCCCGACCTGCGCGAAGCCATCATCGAGGAAGGCATCCATTCCTTTATCCACCTGCCCATCAAAGTGGACGGTCAGGTGATGGCCGTTTTCAACATCGGCTTCACCAGGCCGAACGCCGCCAACGAAGATATCATCCGTCTGTTCACGGCGCTCGTCCAACGCGCCTCACTCTCCATTGCCAACATGCAACTCTTCGAGCAGACGAGGGACCTGGCCGTGATGGAGGAGCGCAATCGGTTGGCGCGCGACCTGCACGACAGCGCCAAACAAAAGGCCTTTGCCGCACTGGCACAATTGGGCACCGCTAACGGCATCCTCAACCGCAACCAGAAAGGCATCAAGCCGCACCTGGTGGAAGCGGAAAACCTTGTGTATGAAGTCATCCAGGAATTATCCTTCCTGATCCAGGAAATCTACCCGACGGCCTTGCAGTCCAAGGGCCTTCCCGCCAGCCTGCGCGAGTACATCTTCGAATGGGAGAATCGCAACGACATCCCGCTCGGGCTGGAGATTCGCGAGGCGCGTCCGCTCGAACTGAAGATCGAGCAGGCCATCTATCGTATCATTCAGGAATCCCTCGCCAACATCGCCCGTCACAGCCACGCCACGCGCGGAGACGTGTCCCTCGTTTATCGGTCCGACTCGCTCGAAGTGACGATTACCGATAACGGCATCGGATTCGACGCCAGCCAGATGAACGGCGGCCTGGGACTGAGGTCCATTCGCGAACGGGTGGGCAGTATCCGCGGCGTCATGCAGATCCAGAGCGCGCCCGGCGCGGGGACGCGCCTCCTGATCCAGGTCCCACTCAAGAAAACAGAGATGGAGAAGATTCGATAATGCCCAATCCAATGAGTATTCTGATTGTGGACGACCACGAAGTGGTCCGCAAAGGCATCCGCGCCTACCTCGAAACCCTGCCCGAATTCCAGGTGGTGGGAGAAGCCATATCCGGGGAGGAGGCCGTGGAACTGGTCGGCGAACTTATCCCCGATATCGTCCTGCTCGACCTGATCATGCCCGGCATGGACGGCGTGGAGGCCACCCGCCGTATCAAACAGATTAGCCCGCGCACGCAAGTGGTCGTCCTCACCTCGTACCACGAGGACATCCACATCTTCCCCGCGCTCAAGGCGGGCGCGATTGCCTACCTCCTCAAAGACATGAAAATGGACAAACTGGTGGAGGTATTGCACCGCGCCCTGCAGGGCGAAGTGACCCTGCACCCGCGCGTGGCCATGCGCGTGCTTCAAAACATCCGCGGCGAGGACAACGCAGAGCCGCCCCTCTTCACCGACCTCACCGAACGCGAAAAAGACGTACTCAAACTGATTGCCAACGGCCTCACCAACAGCCAGATCGCCGAAAAACTATACATCAGCGAGAACACCGTCAAAGGCCACGTCAGCAACATCCTCAGCAAACTACACCTGGCAGACCGCACGCAGGTGGCCGTCTACGCCTGGCAGCGCGGCATCGTCCAGCGCGAGACGCGCGGCAAAGCCTGACCTAGAACATCCCCGTCACTTTATCCGTTAATTCGACCGCCAACCCGATATAGGATTCTGGCGAGAGACTCCTCAACCGCCCGCGCGTTTCCTCATCTACATCGAGCGCGTCGCACCATGACCTGTAATCGGCCTCCGTCAAGACGCGTCCGCGCGTCTGACGTTTGAGCGACTCGTACGCGTCGTCCCGTCCCGCCGCGCGCAGAATGGTCTGCGCGCCCTCGGCGACCACTTCCCAATGGGCATTCAACTCGGCGGATAGTTTTTCCTCATCCGCGGCGACGCGGCTCATGCCGCGCGTCAGGTTTTGCCAGGCGAGGAGGGTGTGCCCCAGCGCGGTCCCAAACGTGCGGCGGACGGTGGAATCGGACAGATCGCGTTGCAGGCGCGAGACCGTCAACTTTTGGGCATAGTGGACGAACAACGCGTTCGCCACGCCGAGGTTTCCCTCCGCGTTCTCGAAATCAATCGGGTTCACCTTCTGCGGCATGGTGGAGGAACCCACCTCTCCTTCGACGATGGCCTGTTTGAGGACCCCGTCGCTGATGGTGCGCCACATATCCTGCGCGAAGTCGAGCAGGATGGAATTGGTCAGGCGGAGCAGGTCAAAATAGCGCACCCAATTATCGTAGGGGAGGATTTGAGTGGTGAGCAAATTCGGCTCAAGATAGAAGCGCGAAACAAATTCCCTGCTGAAGGAAAGCCAGTTCACTTGCGGCGCGGCGGCCTGCAAGGCATTGAAGTTGCCGACCGCGCCGGTCAATTTGGCTTCGAAGCGAAAGGCGGACAGGTCGTCGCGGGTCTTTTTGAGACGGGCGAGGTAGACCGCGATTTCCTTGCCGAGCGTGGTCGGGACGGCGAACTGTCCGTGGGTGCGCGCCAGCATGGGCAGGGCGCGGTAACGGACGGCGAAATTGCGGAGGGCAAGGAGGAGACCATCGAGCGCAGGGAGGATGACCTGGTCACGCGAGTCGCGCAGAGCGATGGCTTGCGCGATGTTGTTCACGTCCTCCGAGGTCAGGCCGAAGTGGATCCACGGGAGCAGGTCTTCGAGCGAGGTACCCGTCAATTTTTCGCGCAGAAAATATTCGATGGCCTTCACGTCGTGCCGCGTCTCGCGCTCGAACCGCTGAATGGATTCCGCATCGGCGGTGGAGAATGTCGAGGCGATGGATGCCAGCAGGGCGGAGTCGGATTCGCTCAAAGGGCGGACGAGGCCCGTTTTGGAAAGAGCCGGCAGAAGGTCGAGTTCGACGCGGACGCGGTCCCGCAGAAACGCGAACTCGGAGAAGAAATCGCGCAGGGGGGCGGTCGTCTCGGCGTAGCGTCCATCCAGGGGAGAGAGCACATCAAGCGTCATGGGGTTGGCTCCTTCCTTCTCCACGTGAGAAAGGCCTCGAGCAGTTTGCGATTGATGAGGATGTCGTTGCTTTGGTGGTCGGTGAGTTCCACATCCACGGCGGCGATGCCGTTTGCGGAGGCCCAGTCAATGAGTTGACCTGTGTACTGACAGCCAGGGTCGTTGGTGGGCGGATAGAGATAGAGGCTGGCCGCGGAGAGCGTGCGCGCCAGGTCATCGGAAATAGGGTCGGGTTCAGGACGCCCGCCGGCGAAGATGGCCGACATGGCGCTGTGATAACTGATGAGCGCGTCCACGCGGTTGTTGAGCAGGAAGTCGCGCAGGGCAATGGTCTCAGGTTCCGAAAAGGGAAATTCGCCTGCGGTGACATACGCGTAGTTGAAGCAGCGCGTCCGATCCCAGTCGGGCGCCCAGTAGGCATCCCAGTTGCGGTTGAGGTCCACGCCGCGGTAATTGGAGCGTCCCGCAGGCAGGTTGAGGTAATCGTAAAAACCGTCGGGGTTGAAGACGGGCAGAAGGTAGAGCGTGATCTCCTCGGGGACAGTGATCAGCCCGCTCTTGAGGTCGTCACGCAGGAGGTAGACCAGCGTGGCCGTGTTCGATTCGTATCCGCCGTGAATTGCGCCGATGATGACGCGCACGATCGGTCCGCTCCCGAAGCGGTACATCTCCAGCGGTTTGCCCTCGAGGGATTCCCCGATTGAAAACGCCTCGCCTTCGGGCGGCAGGGATGTGGCGGTGAGAATCTGCGTGGGCGTGGCGGTCAACGCGGGAGCGAAAACGGGCGTGTCGGTAATCGCCGCTGTTGGCAAAAGAGCCGCTGGCGCGCCTGGCACACTCTGAACAGTCGGGACAGATGGCAGGAGGGCAGGTCTGCCCGAAAGGAAATAGATCGACGCGAGAAAGATCGAAAATAGGATCGCGCCAGCAAAGAGGCCCGCCAAAAGAAACCTGGTATTTCGATTAACGCGAAAGGGTTTCATATGAGTTTTTTTACTGACATGTAAAATGGGAATCTTTATCGTCCCAGCCCTCGCGGGCCAATCCGTAATGGTTTTTGTTCGCAGTTCAGGTGCGGATGACTTTCGCCGCCACATCCGTTTCAAGGCGGGTGTCGAAAGCCCTGTAGACCGCCGCCATCCCACCCTTCGCGCAGCACCCCTGTGGGGCGCCAAGTTGCTCAAGGATGTGGTAGCGTCCGAGAGATTGACTGATGAGGTTGGTCATGTTGGCTCCCAAGTCCATTGATGAGGATTCCATTTACTTTCAGGGACTGATTGTAAAACAGGTTCGAGAAATTTCTGGCAAGCGGGAAAGGCTTCGGTTATCGAAGTCCATTGCAGGCCTGTCTCCCTTGCCAGCTTTCGGAACGGATTGCTCCAATCTGTTGGCGGCGCTGGCAGATTGCGCGGCAGAGCATGGGTCTTTCGCGCTTCGAATGTTGATCGTATCGCGAGAAGTAATTGCCCGCTCGATACGGATGACAATTCTGCCATCAAAAGAATATCAACCAAATCCTTCACCCTGCTGCTCGGCGTGTCGGCAATGTGCGGCCTTGTGTAGGCATGCGCTTTTTCCGCGATTTGCTGGCTGATGGGAAAACACGGGGTGACTACGGGAGGAATCTCCGCGAATGACAAGAGCGGCGGCATGGATAGCATTTCCGCTTCTTCGTTCATTGGGTCGCCGATGCCAATATCCGCGTGGAATAACTCAAACGGCCTGCCATCCAGCAGGGAGCGGACGTGAAACCGTTCCGAGTTTCCCTCGCTTGTGGACGCGCGCTCCACTTGAAATTCAAACCAGTCGTTTTGTCTGGCAGATGTCGCCTCCACCAGCGTTGCGTGGATATTCGATTGCGGTTCGACCAGGAGGAAATCAATGTCTCGTGTGGTTCTGGCGCGTTCCCCAAGTCGGATTTGAAGCGCCAGCCCGCCTTTCAAGATCCACAAGCCAGGTTGAGAGAAAGTGAGCCGCGCCAAAAAACGGTCGAACGCGACCATCTTTCGTAAACGCGCAAGCGAGGAGTGTTCCTGCAAACTGATCTTGCGGAGACGGGTTTCCAGCGCCTTTCTGAAATCGCTACCTGATGCGTATTTCAAATTTCCGTCTCCTCATTTTGTATATACTTTGCAATAAGATGCGCAACGCGTTTTCTTCCTCGTCCTTTTACATCCTGCAACTTTTTTAGCGTGGTCAATCCGCGCTGCAGTGATTGGTGGATGGCTTGAATCAGGAGTTCATCGGCCAGTCCGCCTGCCGCGACGTCCGCAATCGTGCGCGGGACTGTTGTCACGCGTAGTCCATTATAGCGGCTGACTTCGCTCTCCTCCAGACGATTGGTATGAAAGCGCAATCCCGGATGGCGGCGGGACGATGTGCGCGGTACCGTCAGGTGAATTTCAGATGGCATGAGGTCGGAGAGCTCGTAAAAGGCCAGCGCGCTATCATGGGAGATTACTGCATGAGGTCCCGCGCTCAAGGATGCGACGAATAGGTCCTCGTGCGGCGTAGCAGGGAAACGAATGAGACGATAAAGGCCGCGTTCGATCCGTTCGAATTGCCTGACTTGGGCATGATAAGCGAGCAAAGAGGGAGTAAACCCGACGGAGCGCGCCTGTTCGGACGTAAAATAACCCGCCTGGGTTTCTGCGATGCGATAGAGGGAGTCATGATCGGAATTGGTTTTCATGTGTGCAAAAAATACAATAATATTGTATTTTCTGCACACATTATAGCGCGAACTGTAATCCTGTGTTGGGGATAATCGCTACGATGGTGAACTTCAAAGTTATTGATACTCTAAAGAGGCACCAATTAGAGCGGGAATGATTTGCCCAATACCAACAAGCAAATACCAGCCAAAATGATCGTCATAGAACTCTTTCATCCAAACAATCCAATTGGGGAGAGGAGAGGGCAGTTCTTTGGTTGTGTCAATCCAGGTCAGGAATCCCTTTTGCTTCTCTTCATGGTTTTCACATATTTACTTGACCTGTTCTTGACAGGAGTCGTCCACCTCTTTGGTATACTGACATCATGCCCAAAACCATCCTCGTAGTGGACGATGAAAAACGGCTGGTCTCCCTCGTGGAAAGTTATCTCACGCAGGAGGGCTACCGCGTCGTCAGCGCGCACGATGGAAAGGAAGCCCTCGCCGTCGCGCGCCGCGAACATCCCGACCTGATCATCCTCGACCTGATGATGCCTGAAATGGACGGCTACGGATTCATGCGCGCCCATCGCGCCGAGCAGAACACGCCCATCATCCTGCTCACCGCCCGCGTGGACGACGAGGAACGCGTCATCGGGCTGGAACTGGGCGCGGACGATTACGTCACCAAGCCGTTCCGTCCGCGCGAACTCGTCGCCCGCGTGCGCGCCGTCCTGCGCCGCGCGGGGGGTGGCGAAACCGCCGCGAAGGTCCTGCAAGTGGCGGACATCCGTCTCGACCGCGAAGCGCGGCAGGTTCAGGCGCGAGGCGATTTCCTCGAGTTGACTCCCTCCGAGTTCGACCTGCTGGCCGCTCTCATGTCCGCGCCAGGACGCGTCTTCTCGCGTCTTGACCTGCTCGACATCATTCAGGGAGTCCGCTACGAGGGCTGCGAGCGGACGATCGACACCCACATCAAAAACCTGCGCGCCAAGATCGAAGCCGATCCGCGCCAGCCGCGCTATATCGAAACCGTGTATGGAGTTGGCTATCGCTTCGCGAGAGAATAATGCGATCCATCACCCTCAAACTCATCCTCGGCTTTTTCGGCATCGGACTGGTCAGCATTTTCGTCCTCGGCCTTTTAGCGCGGAGCAATACCCGCGACGAATTCACTCGCTTCGTAGTGGAAGCCCGCGGCGAAAACATCATCGCCCGATTGTCCAATTATTACGAAACCAATGGCTCATGGGACGGCGTGAACGAAACCTTCGCACCGGGCGCACAGGCCGAAAACGGGCAACCTTTTCCATCCTTCACCATCGCGGACGAAAACGGTCATGCCCTCTTCGAGGGCGACGGCTTTCAATCGGGCGAGATTATCCCGAATCACGAACTCGAATTTGGCATTCCGATCAACGCAGACGGGCGTACCGTCGGTATCCTCGTCATTGAGAGCAGGCCGTTCCCTGGCACGCCGCGCGAAGAAGAGTTCATCGAACGCGTCAACCTTTTTCTCCTTTACAGCGGCCTCGGCGCGAGTCTCATCGCGCTCCTGCTGGGCATCATGCTCTCGCGCACCATTGCGCGTCCCATCCGCGAATTGACGCGCGCTACACACGCCGTTTCGGAGGGCAATCTCGGCCAGCAGGTCCCCGTCCGCTCGCGCGATGAACTCGGCGAACTCGCCCGCGCCTTCAACAAAATGAGCGCCGAACTCTCGCGCTCCGTCAACGCCCGCAGGCAGATGACCGCCGACATCGCCCACGAACTCCGCACGCCCCTCAGCCTCATCCTCGGCCACGCCGAAGCCGTCCACGATGGCGTGCTTCCGCCCACGCGCGAAAATTTCGAGATCATCCGCGAAGAGGCCGCCCGCCTCGAACACCTCGTGGACGATCTCCGCACCCTCTCCCTCGCCGACGCGGGCGAACTGGCCATCCAGCCGCAAACCATCTCCCCCGCCCGACTTCTCGAAGAAGTGGCCACCCTCTTCCGCTTCCAAACACAGACCAAAAACCTGACCCTCGACCTCGACACCGCCTCGCCTCTCCCTGACCTCGAAGTGGATCCTGGACGAATGACCCAGGTGCTCACGAACATCCTCGACAACGCCCTGCGTCACACGCCCGAAGGCGGACGCATCACCCTGGCCGCGCGCGGGACCTCGGACGGGGTCGCCCTCTCCGTGCGTGACTCTGGCCCGGGTCTCCCCGCCGACGACCTGCCGCGCATCTTCGACCGCTTCTACCGCGCCGACGAAGCGCGCGTCCGCCACGAGGGCGGTTCGGGGCTGGGACTGGCCATCGCCAAATCCATCGTCCTCGCCCACGGCGGACAGATCCGCGCTGAGAGCGAGCAGGGCATGGGATTGGAGATCATCATCACGTTGCCTGTAAAATGAGCATTGCCCTATAAAACCTCTTGGTATATAATTCGCCCGCTTGAATACGGAGAGGTCGCGTAGTTTGGCTTAGCGCGCACGCTTGGAAAGCGTGTAACCCACAAAGGTTCGCGGGTTCAAATCCCGCCCTCTCCGCCAGAAAAATGCCTCGCGAAACGCGGGGCATTTTTGTTGAAGGTTCGGGGTCTCCATTCAGGAGATGATATTTAAATCCCGCCCTCTCCGCCAGAAAAATGCCTCGCGAAACGCGGGGCATTTTTGTTGAAGGTTCGGGGTCTCCATTCAGGAGATGATATTTAAATCCCGCCCTCTCCGCCTGCCACCACGCGTTCTGGGCTACCCCGCTCTGGATAGTAAAGCTCCGAATACTTGACAAAGTTCCTAGACTCCCGTTATGTGCCCCCACTCGCCAATAATAAGTTTTGCCTAATTCACCTGTAAAATTAAAGGCCGTTGTCCCACTCCCCACGCCGCGTACCCGCTCCCCACTATTCCCCTACGCCACAACATGCTCCCCACGACTACTGTCAAGGCGACCACTATCCCCATTACCCAACCCACTCTTTTCACCATGCTCTAACAATAGCAAACCTCCGTGCAAAAAACTACTCTACTGGCACAAACAAAAGGTCTTCCCCGCTAAAACCACTCGGGCTCTTCCCTTCGCACATCCCACTCGTCCCCGCCACACACAACTGTGGAACGTACCACTTATCAGGATCAGGCTCTAACTCTGGAATTCCATTCCCTATAAAATTTCTCCCACCATTGGCAAACTTTAAATATACCCTCGTATATAACTCCCAATACGCGCTCATGATCTGCGCATTTCTTTTTGGCTCTGGTTGCCCCAAAAAACGATCTTTTTGCGGAAAACCTTCAACTGGGGCAGATTTATTTAATCCCACAAACACTATTTGTCCATCAACTACTACCAACCCCCATAATTCAGAAGGTATACTACTTGGACTCACCAAAGCATCTTTCCCATTCTGCTCTTCCATCTTTTTGATCCAGTCAGCCACACCGCCCACATTTGCCTCAATCTCGGCTTTCGACGCGGCGACAAAACCGATATTGTCAAAGAAAAATCCGCCCGCTTTCACTATCGCTGGGTTTTTATCCGAGAAAATCCCGTTTGCCGCGCTCCCATTTCCCTGCAAAATCTTAAACGTACTCTTTCCATCCTTCGCATATAGCGGGATCCACCCCACACGCTCTTTACCCGTTATCGGGTCGGTGTGCTTGCTATTTTCCAAAAACTTCATAAACCCGTCAATATCTTTTATCCCCATGCTCGCCATCCACGCGCGGTTTTCGTAAGAGGCAACAAACCCATCCGCCACCTCCAGCCCCATGCACATGTCGTCTTTTAGACACCCCATGCTCTCGGCTGGAATCTGGTTAAATCCCACCCTCCCCGCCCCTTCTGGCGGCGGCGTGGGCTGGGTAACCGTGGGAGAGGGTTCCAACGTGGCGGTTGGAATCGTGGGCGTCAACGTCGCGGTGGGCGGCACGGCAACCGGCGCGGCGCAGGCCGAAATCAGAAAAATCAAGGCCAACAGGAAAAAGCGTTTCATAGTTCGATTATGACACATCCTGTTCTGTTGTCAACCAAAAACCCGTTTCCCCATCTTCAGCGGAAAACGGAATTTTGTGCTTTCCATTTTACTCATACACCTTCTCCCCCTCCGCCTCCGCGTTTACAGCATCCGCTTCCACGTCCCGGGCGGAGGGCGCGGCGGCCAGCAACTCGCGGTAATACTCGTGCTGGATGACCAGGTCCATGATCTCATTCGTCCCCGTCCAGATGGTCATCAGGCGCGCATCCCGCAGGAGGCGCTCGATGGGATAGACATTGGTGTAGCCGATCCCGCCCATGATCTGCATCGCATCGTTGACAACCGCCCAGGCGGTCTCGGTGGCAGACTTTTTCGATTCCGAGACCATGCGGCGGACGTAGCCAGAATTGCCGAGACGGTCAATGATGCCCGCCGTCTCGCGGACGAGGGCGCGCGCTGCGTCCAGGCGCGTCAGGCTCTCCGCGACCTTGAAGTTGACTCCCTCGAAATCGCGGATTTTCTGCCCGAAGGCTTTTCGACGGTCCGCGTAGCGCGCCGCGATCTCCAGCGCGGCCCGCGCCAGTCCCAACGCGCCGCCCGCGCTGGTCATCCGCTCGGGGATCATCATCTGGTTGAAGATGTCAAAAGCGCCGTGCTCCTCGCCGATGAGATTCTCCGCAGGGACGCGCGCCTCGCGGAAATAGACGCGTCCCGTCCCGCCGCCGCGCGTACCCATCAACCCGTACACATGCTGGACCTCCACGCCGGGTCCGCGCTCGACGAGGAAGGCGCTGATGGCCTTCTGCCCTTTCGCGTCGGGATGCGTGCGCGCGTAGACCAGGAAGAAGTCCGCGCCCTCCGCGCCAACGATGAAGCGCTTCTGCCCGTTGAGGATGTACACATCTCCTTCGCGCCGCGCGGTGGTGGTCGCGCCGAAGAAGTCCGAGCCGCCGCGCGGTTCGGTCAACGCCTCGGCGACGGTCAACTTGCCTGCAAGCATCGGCTGAAGATATTTCTCCTTCTGCCCGCGCGTCCCGAAGACGTGGATCGCTTCGCCGACAATCGAGGGGAGCGAGTACAGGCAGGCCAGCGCCGCGCCCAGCACGCCGATCTCTTCCAGCGCGAGGACTTCGTGCGACCAGTCCAGCCCGCGGCCGCCGAACTCCGTCGGGAAGCGCAGACCAAGCAGGTTGTGCGCGGCGAGTTTTTCGATGTAGTCGCGCGGGTAGCGTACCTTCTCGGCGTCCATATCCATGAGCAATTGACGCGGCACTTCCTGTTTCACAAATTGACGCGTCTCGTCGCGCAGGCTGAGTTGTGTTGGGGTCAAGAGAGTATCTGACATGTTGTTCCTCCGCAGTAAATGTAGCATAAATCTTCTCAATCCGCACATGGGATTTTAAATCAGAACCCCGTCTTCCTGCCCCACTCCGCTTTGCTACGGGGGTGTAAAGAAAACGGGGTTTTGTGTTCGCTACGGTGTGGCTGTTGCGGGAGGCGCCTCGGTAGGGATGGGCGCCATCGTCGGCGTGGGCGGCGGGACGTGCGCGCCCGCGTAGATGACGAGGGCCGCTGCGGGGTAGGCGAGAGGCGGATGACCGTCCACAATGGAATCGGTCTGGGTGAGGGTCAGGTAGAGGAGCGAGTTCGTCCAGTCGCCGCCGAGGATATCGTTGCCTTTCGCATCGGCAGAGGCGCGGCGCGAGCCAGCCAGAATCCCCGCGTAGGAGGTCAGGTCGAGGCCCGCGGAACGTTCGACGAACGCGTCGTTGTGACAGGAGGTACACGAAAGCGAGGCGGGGAACCACAACTGCGACTCGCTGAACAGCGGCAGGACATCCGCACTGAACGTGGCTTCGCAGGGATTACCGTTAAGATCCATGAAGAGAAACACGTCCAATTCGGGGGAGCCCGCCGCAGCCCACGCGCCGAGCAGGTCGAGGGCCTTCACTTCGCACTTGCCGAACGCGTCGGGGATTCCATCGGTGGCGGGCGCGGGCAGGGTGGCGGGAATCAGCGTCGGTATGGGTGTGCCGACGGGCGGCGGCGCGGCCTGTTTGCAGGAGAAGTCGAGTCCGCAGGACCAGATGAACGAGAAGGTCACGAAGCCAACGATGATCAAAATGAAAACCGTCAGCACGCCGTACATGATTTTCTTGAAATCGTCCATGTGTCCTCCTTACGGCGCGGCCAGCGTGCGCAAAAAGTTGACCACGTCCCAGCGTTCGCGCACCAGCAGGTTTTCGTTGAGCGCGGGCATGCGTCCATCAATGCCGAGGGTGATGGTCAGGAAGAGAGCGCCGTCACTTTTATTCTGGACGATGGGCAAGGTCAAATTGGCGGGTTTGTTGGCAAGCAGGGCGGATAGTTGCCCCGCACCATCGCCCGCCGCGCCGTGACACATCGCGCAGTGGATGGCGAACAACTGCGCCCCACGCGTGACGGAGGCCGCGTCCGCCTCCACAGGGTTGGTCGGCGCGCCCATGCCGGGGATGTACGCCGCGCCCTCCACGGGAATCGAACGGGCGGGAACGGGCAGGGGCTGTTCCATGTTGGTAAACGAGGGTTGGATGCCCATGAAACCCACCCACTCGATCTTGATGACATCGTAGGTGAAAAGCAGAAGCGCGCCCGCCAAAACGGCGAGAACGGCAAATACGACAAGGAGTTGTTTGAAAAGTTTCATAGGTGTTGCGCCTCCGCTTCCTGCACGGATTCGGCGCCCAGTTTTTTCATGGCATCCGTAATTTTGGATTCGTCCGCCTGTGGACATTCGATCAGGATGGCGATCTTGCCGTCGCTGACTTCGGGTACGTAGTGCATGGGACGATAATTGGGGAAGGTGCTGTCGAGGAAGACGCCGAGGAAAGTGGACAGCAACATGCCGAGCATGGTCATCTCGAAGATGACGACCACCGAGGGCGGCCCGGGGACGAATCCCTGCCCGCCGACCTTGATCTGGTACATGTTCGGGCTGAGGAAGGCGAGGAAGATGCCCGTCAGCAAGCCGACCACCGATCCGCCCAGCGCCAGACGCGGGACGTTCGTCCACTGGCTGGGACGTCCGAGCATGGCCTCGGTGACGGGGATGCCCGAGATGACGTTCATGCGGTCGTCGCCGACGCCGAGGGTGCGGAGTTGCTCGATGGCGTCCGCGGCCGGTTCGAGGTCCGAAAAGACCGCCAGGAGGGATTTTTGTTCAGTCATTGCGGCCTCCTATTCCAATTCGCTGACGGTGACAACCGTCTCGCGTCCGAACTTCTTGAGGGAATGCGCCATCTGGCCTTCCTGCACTTCCCAGACGGGGACAAGCGGGACAAGGCGGGAGGCAGCCATGTAAAGCAAAATGAAGAACGCCAGCGTGCCGATGCCAAGCGGGATTTCGATGCCAGGCTGGTAGAGACGCCATGTGAACGGCGCACGGTTGATGGTAAGCGAAACGGGGATGATGATGTAGCGTTCGAACCACATGCCCACGTTGATGAAGAGGCCGACGGCGAAAACGATCCACGGATTGGAACGCCATTTTTTGTTCCAGAGAGTTGCCCAGGGAATTGCCACGTTGAAGATGAGCATGGCAAACCACATCCAACCCATTGGACCCGCCTCGTGGAAATGGAGCAGTTGCTGTGTCCACTTGTCGCCGCCGTACCATTGCACCATGTAATCGTTGAAGAAGAAATAAGCCCAGGTCATCGAGATGATGAGCATCAGTTTGCCGATGGCATCGAAGTGTTCGGGACGGATGAAGTACTTCATGTTTTTCATTGTGGCGCGAACGACCGCCAGCACCATGATGACCGCGCCCATGCCCGAGTGCAACGCGCCGATGACAAAGTACGGGCCGAAGATGGTCGAGTTCCAGCCCGGACGGGTGGCGGCCGCGAAGTCCCACGAAACGATGGTGTGGACGGAGAACATGACCGGGATGATGGCGAAGGCAAAGATGTTCATCGCGTTGCGCAGGTGAGTCCATTCGCCTTCGGTGCCGCGGAAGCCGAGCGCCAGAATTTTATAGAAGGTCTTGTGCCAGCCTGTGGACTTGTCGCGCGCCATCGCCATATCGGGGATGAGCGGCAGGAACAGGTACATCGTGGACGAAAGCAGGTAGGTGGTGATCGCCAGCAGGTCCCATGAAAGAGGCGAGTGGAAGTTCGGCCACAGTCCGCGTTCGTTCGGGTACGGCATCAGCCAGTACGAAAGCCAGACGCGTCCCATGTGCATGAAGATGCTGAAACCCGCCTGGACGAGTCCGAAGGTGGTCATCAGTTCCGCGGCACGCGTGAACGGGCGGCGGTATTCGGCTTTGAAGACGCGCAGGATGGCGGAGATGAACGTGCCCGCGTGACTGATGCCGATCCAGAAGACGGTGTTGACGAGGAACACGCCCCAATACGTGGGACGGTTGACACCCGCGAGGCCGAGGCCTTCGAGAATCATTTTGCCCCACGAGTAGAACAAGCCCCAGGCCACGACCGCGCTCAGGATGCCAAAGACGACCCAGAACTTCCACGAGGTGGTGTGCATGGATTCCATGACCATGTCGTTCATCTGCCCGCGCGGAAGCGGGTCGAGCATCAAATGCTGTTCGCGGAGATGTCCTTCCGCATTGTGATGTTTGTCAGTCATTACGCGCCTCCCACCAGATAGGTCACGCGTGGAAGCGTGCCGAGTTCTTCGAGATGCTTCACGCCATGCCCCTGCCGCGCCAACTGCGAGACGAGGCTTTCGGGGTCGTCCACGCGCCCGAAGGTGATCGCCTCCGCGGGACAGGCCTGCGCGCAGGCGGTGGTGAACTCGCCGTCCGCCGCTTCGCGTCCCTCGGACTTGGCCTTATCCTGCGCCTTGTGAATGCGCTGGATGCAGAATGTGCATTTCTCCATGATGCCGCGGCGGCGCACGGTCACATCAGGGTTGAATTGATTCTTCAACGTGGCGATGGCAGAACGGATACGCTCATCGTTGTAATCCCTCCAATTGAACGAACGCACCTGGTACGGACAGTTGTTCGCGCAGTAGCGCGTCCCGACACAGCGGTTGTAAACCTGCACGTTCACCTGCTCGGCCTGTGAATGCACCGTGGCGAACGCGGGGCAGACGGGTTCGCACGGCGCACTCCCGCACTGCTGGCACAGCATCGGCTGGTAATGCGTCATCTTCACGTGGGGATATGTTCCCTCCCAGAAACGCTCCACACGGATCCAGTGCATCGAACGTCCGTAGCCCGCGTCCTCCTCGCCCACGAAGGCGATGTTATTCTCCATCGCGCAGGCGGTGACGCAGGCCTGACAGCCCGTGCAAATATCCTGGTCAATGACCATGCCCCACTTGCCTTCGGCCTCTTCCACAATGGCGCCTTTTGCGCCGATCACATTCAAATCAATTGTGGTCATATCTCACTCCTAATGCTCTTCGCCAAGACCCTCGCCGTACACGCCGATCTTGCTCTCGAGGCGGGAAAGGAATTTCTTTTTGCCCGTCTTCTCCACGCGGACTTTGACGCCCGCGAAGGCGAGATCGCCCGCTTCATTGAACACGGGACCGAACAGGTCCGCGGGATTGACTCCGCGTCCCGCCGCGAACTGACCGTAGGCGGTGTGTCCCTGCCCGAAGGGGATGGCGATCGTGTCCGGACGGATGGCGGGGTACAGATATACGGGAGCCTCCACCTCGCCCGCCGCGCTGACGAGTCTCACCACGTCATCGTTCTCGATGCCGAGTTCGTGCGCGGTATCGGTGTTCATCTCGATCCACGTGTTCCACATCACGGTGGTCGTGGGGTCGGGAGTCTCCTGCAACCAGGGCTTGTTCGCGCCGACATCAGCCAGTGTCGGTGAGACGAACGGAACGAGGAAGTATTCGCCTTCCTCGAATTTCGGTTCCGCCGCATCAATCACCGCATCCGACGGCGCGGGAGCGACGGTCAACGCGTCCTGTTTCCACCAGCCTCCATATTGCTGGAAATACGCCATGAACGTGTTGATCTCTGGCGCGGCAAACGATCCGCCTTCCAGTGGGACGAACTGCTGGAGTTTGCTTTGAATGAAGGCAAACTCATCCGCGTAAGGAAGATTCGCGGCCGCCAGCAACACATCCGCAGTGGCTTTGGTATTGTGGAACGGCGAGACGACGGGCTGCATCCCCGAAAGCACGGACGCCTCCGCGCCTGTGGCCGCGCGCTGGTAACCAAAACTTTCCAGTCCCTGATGGTCGGGGAAAATGTAATCGGACATCAAGGCCGTCTCATCCGGGAAGGTCGCGAACGAGATGACCGTCTCCACCTTTTTGAGCGCGTCGGCAAACCCGAATGACCTGGGCAGTTCGAATACGGGATTGACGCCGTGGATGAACAGCGCCTTCACCGCGCCCGAATCCAGTTTTTTGGCGAAGTCTGCCATTTCCTGTGCGGACGCGGGGCGGTGATACTCGTCCTCGCCCGGCGCCAGCGGCGAGAGGAAAACTGTCGGGGAGTCCGCTTTGCTGATGAGGGCGTTGAGCGCCAGCACAGACTTGGCAACCTGCAAGCCGTTGCTCTGCGCCAGCGCCGCGCCGCCAACGACTGCCAGCGGAGCATTGGCCTGGACGATGCGCGCCGCGACGGCCTCCAGCGTATTCAGCGAGATGCCAGCCTTGTCCGCGGCATCGGCCGCGTCTACGCGGGAGGGACTGCCGCCTGTCGCCTCAGCCACGAGTCCGCCGAGGGCGGCCGCGACCAGCCCCTCGGTCCCCGGGCGAAGCGGGATCCACTCGTCGGCCACCGCGGCCGTCTGCGACATCCGTGCCTCGAATTGAACAAAGTAGCCGCGTCGGCCGTTCCGTCCCTTGCGCATTTTGGAAAAGCCGCGCGTGTACGCCACGGGCGAGAGCCACGTCTCGAGGAAGTTCGCGCCGAACGAGACGACCACGTCGGCTTTGGACATGTCGAAGAAGGGGAGCGCGGCCTGGCCATACATTTCCTGCGCGGCCTGCGCGAGTGTGGCGCGGGACTCGAACATGCCCAGCGCGCCAAAACGGACGGGGGCGGGCGCGCCCAGTTTCGAGGTCAGTTCCGTCACGAGGTCGAAGAGATGATCGGGAGCCATGCCCATCAGGAAGGCGATCTCTTCGGGCTTGTAATTTTTGAGCGCGTCGGAGACGGTGACAATCGCGTCGTCCCAACTCATGGGCTTGTCACTCAACTCGGAGGCGCGTCCCTGCTGGACGGGATTCTGCACGCGGTCGGGATTGTAGAGGCCTTGAAGCGTCGTCTGACCGCGGGCGCAGGTTTTGCCGAGATTGACGGGATTCGCCTTGTTCCCCTCCACTTTGATGGCGCGTCCCTGCATCGTGCGGACGACCAGTCCGCAGGCCGCGGCGCACTCGCGGCAGGTCGTGGCGTAATACGTGCTTTCGCCGTTGTACGTGTACTCGGGCATTTCGAAGTACGGCTGGCGCGTCACAAACTTGGCCGCGGGGCCGCACCCCGTCAGCACAGCGGAAGTGGCCGCGCCGATGCCCGCCAGTTTTAGAAAATCGCGTCGGGAAATCTTATCGGTCATGCTGTTATCCTTTAATAATGACAGGTGGCGCAATCGAGCAATTTCTTCTCGAGTTCGGGGTTGCCAGCCGACTTCTCGCGGTGACAATCGAGACACCAGCCCATGTTCAGCACCTGCGGATTTTCATATACGTTCATCTTTGCCACATCGCCATGACAGTTCTCGCAGTTCAAACCAGAGGCGATGTGCGGGCGATGATTGAATTGAACAAAATCGGGAACCTGAGCCACGGGCACCCATTCCAGCGGGGCGCCGTTCTCAACGGCGGCAACCAGCGGCGGCAGAAGCGCGCTGGTCTTGGTAATGGCCAACTGCTGATGACACCCCCAGCATTTCGTCGGCGTGGGCAGGCCGGACGAAGGTCCGCGCGCCGCGCCGGGATGGCAATACAGGCACTGAATGCCCATCGCCACATGTCGTTTATGTGGAAAATCAATCGGTTGTGCGGGCGTTTTCTGGGTCAGGCTAATTCCCCAGATCACCGCGCTGAGCGCCGCCAGCGCGGCAATCAACAACGCAACCCGACCCAGCGGCGAAATCAGCCACTTGAAAACCTTCTGGATCATAGCATCTCCTGAGTGGGTGGTATCACAAAGTATCTGTCACGGATGACCGTGGAAGTCCGTTATCCCTACCGATAGAAAGACAATATTCGTAACAAAACTTTCTCATACCAATTTAAACGCGCAAATTATAATGTAATTTACCCGATTTGACAGTATTAAAGTCACTTCAAAAAGGGTGATATACTCGTACACGGATGGATTCCGTGCCACATTTCCTCGCCTCTCCCCCGACCTTGAGCCTGTCTGCCCTTCCAAAAGGCGGACTCTGGCTGACGCGCCTGTTTCAGGAGGGCGAATCCGTCCCCGGCACCACCGACGGCATCCTGCTGATGGGAATCCTGATCGTGCTCATCATTGTCCTTCCCATCGTGTGGACCAGAAGAAAGTGGATGAGATAAAACGGAGCGAGAAAATTCTCGCTCCGTTTTTTTATCAACCGTTTCCGCCGCCGCGTTCCATCGCCAGCAGGGAAATCACCTGCTCGGTCATCATCCCCGTGATAATGACGCGTTCGATTCCCCAGCCTTGCAACAGTTCAAGGAGATTCGTCTCGCGGAACGAGTTGGGATAATGCTTCTGCACCAGCGGCTCACCCTCGAAATGCGCGACTGAATCATGGATGTCCGTGCCGCGATCTCCTGAAATGAAAAACGCCGCGTCGGGTTTCAGCGACACGTGCTGAATGTGGGCGTGCCACCCGCCATGCTTGCGGAAGCATTGAAGCAGACTGTAAGCCTTCTTCGCAGCAACGAGCGGGTTGACAAGTTCCATCTTCCCGCCGGGGAAGTAATCGTTTTGAATATCAATCAACAAAAGCGCCGTTTCCATCATGTACACCCTGGCCTCCACTTTTTTTTGGTAGTGGTTCAAAGTAAGTGACAATCCTTAACGCGAATTTCGCAAATGTGCGAATGCCGCGAATTCCTTCTGGATTTATTCGTAAAATTCGCCAATTCGCGCCACACCTGCACTGCACCGAACGCAGTGCGGTGCAAGTGTTCGCGTTCCAAAATCGAAAGCCACATCTCGGCATCACTGACAAGTAGACCACCACCTTTTTTTACTTTCTTCCAAAATCCGCAGGATTCTCCCCCCAGGCCTTGGTGTCCCATTTCATGATCCGAAACGACTTGAAATTCTTCAGGCTTTCCTCCGCCCGCGCGATCAGCTGGAACAGCATCGCATTCGAGGCTGTGCGCGCCAGTTTGGTGTTGCACTTGCGCGCCCGAATCCACGCGACGGCGGTGTCGGAATCAGAATAGATCACCCAGTCCAGTTTGTGACGCGCCAGCCATTCCATGCCGCGCACGATGGCGAGAAATTCCCCGATGTTGTTCGTCCCGCCGGGGAAGGGGCCCGCGCGGAAGACCTGTTCCCCCGTCTCGGTGTTGACGCCGCGATACTCCAGCAGTCCCGGTGACCCCGAACAGGCCGCGTCCACCGAAAGGCTGGGGAGCATCGGCGGGTTCGGCGTAAACAGCCACTGTCGCACTGCATGTGGCTTACTCTTAAAATCCTCGTAATTTCCCTTGAATGCGATCTTCGCCGCCTCGCGGCTTTCGAACCCCTTATACTGCGCGCCTTCGAATCCCTTCACCTGCGCTTCGCAATCCGCCCACAAGGTATAAATTCCCGGTTTGCGCCCTTTCCAGACAACGTAAAACTTTTGCTTCCGCATAACTCTATTTTATCCCGATTTTGGCGTATACTCGCATTGGAAACAGAAGTGAAAACCATGAAGACCAAATCAATCATCGCCATCTTCACAGGAACAGTACTTTTCATGGGCGCGGTCCTTCTCGCCGTTCCCCCCGTTCGGGCACAATCAGTCCCCCCCACGGCAACACCGACCTACGATCCCTTCGCACAGCCGCCGCTCCCCGACAACCCGACTCAACTCGAACTCGGACGCTACCTCTTCTGGCGCTACTGCATGCCCTGTCACGGTGATGTGGGACAGGGCCTCACCGACGAGTTCCGCCTCCTCTGGGAACCGTCTCACCAAAATTGCTGGGAGGCTGGCTGTCACAGCGGAAAATATTCCTACGATAGTTTTCCCGTCGCCACCTACGTGCCGCCAAATGTGCGCCCCGGCCTGCTCGACAAATACACTCCCGATTCGCTCTTCGAATATCTGCGCACCACCCATCCACCGGAAGACCCAGGCCTGCTGACCGACGAGGAATACCGCGCGGTGGTTGCCATTCTCTACCACATGAACGGCGTCCCGCTTCCCGAACAGAATGCGACGGCGACTCCCGCGCCATCCGAGACGCCCACTCCACTCGCCTCGCCCACCTCGACCTTGAGCGGGGCTCCGTCTACAGAAGCGGATTCGCCTTTCGGCCTCTGGCCCGTCATCGGGCTGGCGGTCATCCTGACCGTCATCATCCTGCTGCGTCAGGGACGCGAACAAAACTGACGGCATCATTC
>DYKX01000003.1:0-16681 GCA_020722375.1 Anaerolinea thermophila | reverse complement strand
TGACCGTCATCATCCTGCTGCGTCAGGGACGCGAACAAAACTGACGGCATCATTCGAAGTGACTGTCACTTTGCGCGTCTATTGAACGATGATCTCCACCGAATCCATCGCCAGCACGGACCCATCCGCCGCGCTCAAATCCGCGATGACAATCCGCACGCGCCCGATGGGGAACGCGCTCGTATCGAGCGTCGCTGTGAACGTGCCGGGCGCGCCGAAATCCGCCGCGCTGACCATGATCGGTCCCGCGAACATTTCATTTCCCTGCTCGTTGTAAACGCGATAGGTCAATGTGTTCTCGAAGGGCGCGATCGTCACGCTCCCCGTGATGACCAGTTCGCCGCGTATCTCCGTGCCATCGGATGGAGACTCGATCGTGATGGAGCGTTCCTGTCCGCTGGGCAGGCGCGTGGTGGCGCGGACCAACGTCAGTGAAGTGCCGCTCAATTGAAAAGAACGCGTCACCGACAGTTCAGGGCAACAGGCGGGATCGTCGAACGCGTGGACAACCGCCTCCAGAAAAATTTCTCCAGCACGAATATCGAGATTCACTATCTGCGGACGGTCATCGATCATGGACGAGGCCGCGTGGCGCGGCTGGCCGCCCTCATTCAACACCGCGTTCACCGAGACAAAGACTCCCGTCCCGCCGAAATTTTCCGCCAGCAGAACCGCCGCGTCGTTCACGCCATCGTTGTTTAAATCGCCGAACGCGAAGGTGTCGAGCAGGGTCACTTCCACGTAACCCGTCACGGCTGGGTCGCCGAGGGTGTACTTCCCATCCGTGAGTTGATACGAGAACAGGTCACCCGTGAAATTGGGCAGGGTGTAGGACGCGTTGCGGAGCACATCCACCGTCAGCGCGGGGACGACGGGAGTCTCCGGCGTCGGGTAGATGTAGGGCGTGGACGTCGGGGTGAGCGAAAAGATCGAAGCGGGCGAGCACACCGAAGTCCAGAGAAGAAGCGAGAGGGCGAGAATCAACTTTCTCACGTCAAATTCTTACGTTTTACGTTTTATCCGATCCACTCGAAGATGGTCGCCTCGCCCTGTCCAACGCCGACGCACAACGTCGCAACGCCGTATTTCACGGGCTGGCCTTTTTGCGCGCGCAGGCGCATCTCGTGGATGAGTGTGGTGGCGAGCCGCGCGCCCGAACAACCGAGCGGATGCCCGATGGCGATCGCGCCGCCGTTGACGTTGACGATTTCGGGATCCACGCCAAGGTCTTCGATGACGGAGAGCGCCTGCACGGCAAAGGCTTCGTTGAGTTCCATCAGGCCGATGTCGCTCATCTTCAAGCCCGCGCGCTGTAACGCTTTCTGCGTCGCGGGGACGGGACCGTAGCCCATGACGCGCGGCGGCACGCCCGCCGCGGCAGAAGCGACGACGCGCGCCAACGGCTTCAGGTTCAACGCTTTGGCTTTTTCCTCGCTCATCACGAGCAACGCGGACGCGCCGTCGTTAAGTCCAGACGAGTTGCCCGCCGTCACCGTGCCATCTTTTCGGAATGCAGGCCTCAGCCTGCCCAGCGATTCCATCGTGGTGTCGCGGCGCGGGCGTTCATCGGTTTTGACCAGAACGGGATCGCCTTTCTTCTGTGGGACAGGCACAGGCAAAATTTCTTCCGCAAAGCGTCCCGAGTCGATGGCGGCGATGGCGCGCTGATGCGAACGAACCGCGAACGCGTCCTGCTTTTCGCGCGTCAGGTGCGGACGCTCCGCGGCGATGTTCTCGGCGGTCTCGCCCATCGAGTCGGTGCCGTACATTTCCTTCATTTTAGGATTCGGATAGCGCCAGCCGAGGGCGGTATCGTACGCGGTGAGATTTCCGAATGCGTAGCCCGCTTCTGCCTTCGGAAGCGAATATGGCGCGCGCGACATGGACTCGACTCCGCCCGCGATGAAGACATCCCCCTCCCCCACGCGGATGGCGCGCGCCGCAAAGTTGACCGCGGCCAGCCCCGAAGCGCACAGGCGGTTGACGGTCACGCCCGCGACCTCGACGGGCAGTCCCGCCAGCAACGCGGACATGCGCGCCACGTTGCGGTTATCTTCGCCCGCCTGGTTCGCGCATCCGAAGTAGACTTCCTCCACCAGTGCGGGGTCCAGTTTGGAGCGGGTGACAATTTCCTTGATAACGAGAGCCGCCAGATCGTCAGGGCGAAGCGAGGCGAGAATCCCGCCCAGCGCGCCGACGGGGGTACGAATGGCATCAACAATGACAGGTGTGGTCATGGGGAACTCCAGTTTTCAGTTTTCAGTGTTCAGTCAGATTGTACTCCGCAAATCGCGTTTCAGTCATGCGCGGCGTGCGGCAAAGTCGGCGCTCATGGCATGCAGGTCAAGGGGCGGCGTCTTTCCATTCGCGAGGTCGGCCACCACCTGCCCCGTCCCCGGACCGAGCGAAAGCCCAAGCATGGCATGGCCTGTGGCAAGAATTAAATTTTTGTGTTTCGGCGAAAATCCGATGATGGGCACACCGTCGGGCGTGACGGGGCGCAGTCCCGCCCATGTTTCTTTAACATTTAATTTCTCGTCCAGCCGCAGATACTCACGCGCAAAATTTTCCAGCCGCGCGATCCAGCGCGGATTGGGTTCCGTGCTGTAGTTACCCACTTCGAGCCGCCCCGTGACGCGAATCAAATCTCCCAGCGGCGAGACGGCCACGCGGCGGTCGCCGAGGATGAGCGCCTGCCGCGGCATGTTCGGGATGGCCGCCGCAGTGAGACTGTACCCGCGCGCGGGCTGGATGGGAATTTTGAGATTCAGACTGCGCGCGACGATGGGAGTCCACGCGCCCGCCGCGAGGATGACCTGCTCCGCTTCGAACTCCCCCGCGCGGGTTCGCACAGCCCGAACTTTTCCCTCCGCTGACGCGAATCCCGTCACAGACGCGTTCTCGTACACCTCCGCGCCCATCGCGCGGACGCGTTCGCCCAACGCCTTGAGAAACAACGCGGGGTGGAGATGTGCGTCGCCCGTGAAGTGGATGCCGCCGATCACATCCTCGCGCGCCGCGGGTTCCGCGTCATGGATTTCTGATTTGCCGTACACGCGGACGGGGATGCCATGCTCCTGCATGAATTCCGATTCGTGGCGGCCTGCGTCAAAGGCCTGTTGATTTTTGTATAAATTCAAAAAGCCCCTGGTTTGATAATGGCACGCGATTTTCTCCCCGGCGATGATCCTTGCAAAATTTTCCGCGCTCAACTGGCCGAGTTCTTTGAGCGGCTGGACACTCCTCGAAACATTTCCCTGACTACACGCGGACGCAAATTGCCACAGCCACGAAAGGTAAGTGGGATCAAGGCTGACCTTCATCCCAAACGGGCTGTGTGCAGGGTCGAGCATCCACTTGAGGGCGGAGGTCACCACCCCAGGCGCGGCCAGCGGGATGATGTGACTTGGCACGATGTGGCCCGCGTTGCCCGATCCGCTTCCCTTGCCGATCTCATTTGAATCCACAATGGTGACTTTGCGCCCTGATTTCAAAAGATAGTAGGCGCAACTTAATCCAACAGGTCCCCCGCCGATGATGAGAATATCTTTGTTTTCAGCCATGACATCTTTCCTTTTGAACCGCAAAGCCCGCGAAGATCGCCAGGAAAACCGAATGAATCTTCGCGTCCCTGGCGCTCTTTGCGGTTAATAAATCCCTTTTCCAAACGGATCGCGCTCGTCCACCCGACCGACCTGAATGATACTCAATGGTTGAAAATCCGACCATACCTGCCAGCTGAAGCCGCGACGGGTCGCCCTCGTGAACATGGCTGGCGAGTGATTTTGAATGGCATCTTCTGCATTCTCCAAAGTGGTTGTTCCTGGCGAATGCTGCCCAGCGATCTGCCGCCTTGGCGAACGGTCTACTATTATTTCTGGTTGTGGCACAAGGATGGCCTCTGGGAGCGGCTGAACCAAGTCTTGCATGCCAAAGTGCGCAGGCAACGGCACAAGAAAAAGCCTCAGCCAAGCGCCACCATTATGGGCAGCCAATCCGTGAAAACGTCGGAAGGCGGTGTAGAGTGCGGTTTTGACGCTGGCAAGAAGGTGACTGGCCGAAAACGGCACGTGGTTGTGGATACATTTTGGCAAGAGATTACGAGCGATTGCCCGAAACGAGCGAAGCCTTTATTTACATCGCGATGATCCGCTTGATGGTACGCCGATTAGCTCAAACATGACTTTTCAAACACTCTCTTAGAGAATCAAACACGATGGAGGCGGATTGTGCCGCCTCCATCGTGTTTTACTGCACTTGACGCTTTGGGACTACGGGGTCACCGTGAAGGTGAAGACAGTGGACCAGGGTCCTGGACCGAAATAGGGATTTGTGGCCTGGACGCGCCAGTAGTACGTGCCGGCCTTTAAAGTCCCGCCGGTGTACTCGGACAATGTCACTGTCCTGTTCAACACCAGCGACGTGAAGGCAAGATTCTTCGATACTTGGATTTTGTACCCGCTGGCCGACGTTACATCGGTCCAATCATAGGAGGCGGAATACGGGGCCGGGAAAGTATCGAAGTCGAGCGGCGTATTCAGGGTGGGTGCCTCAACGGAGGTGCGGAAGTAATTCACAGCCGACCACTGACTGCACTCGAGGTCGGTATTACAGGCGCGTACGCGCCAATAGAATTTTGTGGCAGGGCTCAGGTCCGGAGTGACAATGATAGTCGTGATGAATCGGTCCATGCTGCTGGTGTCGTCGAAGACCGGAGCGGCAAAGGTGGTGTCGGTCGAAACCTGAACCTGATAATAGTCAAAAATAGTGCCGACCGGCAGGCTGGAAACCGACCATTTCAGTTCCGGCGCGAGGGTGGTCACGAGTTTGTTGGCTATCGGTGATATCAACCTAGACAGACCGGGGGGATTGGCTGAGTTGACGGACCAAGCCACAGGCCAGCGCCCTGGACCATAGTTCGCGTTGTTCGCTCTGGCGCGCCAGTAGATCGTTTTTCCACTCGGAAGGGGTGAAGTTGGAGTGTACTCAGAAATTGGAGTGACTTTGTTGAGCAAAATCGGAGCGAAGGTTGGGTTGAGCGAGGCTTGGAAGGTGTAATTGACCGCGTCTGGAACATCGGTCCAGTCGAAGGTTGGCCTGTTATCGGTCAAATCGAACATGTCCACCGGGTCGATCAGAGTGGGTGTCTCGACCGAAATGCGCAAGGCGAACACCTCGGACCAACTGCTTGAGTACACGTCGAGGGTCGTATCGTCCACGTTGTAAGCGCGCACGCGCCAGTAATAGGTGGTGGCCGGGGCGAGGGTGTCTCCATCGAGCACCTGATACCAGGGCGTGGCAACGTCGAGGACGACGTCGTCAATATCCACCACTGCGAAAGTCTTGTCCTTTGCAATCTGGATCTGATATTCTTGGAAGGTAGTCCCGGATGGAACCGTGACGGATTCCCAGACTAGAAGCGGTGTGGAGTCGTCTGTCAACTTGTTATCGTGTGGCTGCGACAGGACTGGAATGCTCGTTGGAACGGCCGTCTGTGTGATGGTGTAAACGGGTGACCAGGCGCTGGGCCCGTACCCGCTGTTGTTGGTGCGCACGCGCCAGTACAGGGTTTGGTTGGCCGGCAGGTCGGTGGTGGGCGTATATTCCGTTACGGTGTAGGAGACGTTGACATTGATTAGATAAGATGTAAACCCATACGTGGTCGAAACTTGCAGGGTATACCCTGATGCATTGAGTACGCCGTCCCAATCGAAAGTCGGACGGTTGGTGAGGATGTTGGTCATGTCGGCGGGCGATACGAGGTTCGGCGTTTCGACCGCAGTGCGGAATTTGTAGGTGGACGACCAGCCCAGGGACTCGGCCAGCGTGCTGACCGACCTGACATGCCAGTAGTATGTCCGCGCGGGGGTGAGGGCTATACCTACCGTATGGGTGAGCGTCCCGTCAGGGATGCTATAGTCGCTGTCCACGATGGTGGCGCCAAAAGCCGGGTCGGTCGCGATTTCGATCTCGTAGTGATCCATATCTACGCCGGTAGAGGCCTTCCAAGTCAGGTCGGGGGAGTAGTTTGTGACCAGCGCGTTGTTGGCAGGGGTGAGAGGCACGGGCTTGCTGGGTGCCGCCGCTGCTGGCGCACCTTGAGATGCACCGATGGTGCTTACCAGGATGAATGCCGATAGAAGCATCAGTTTTAGTAGTTTCATTTTAGACCTTTCTAATTAGACCGTTTTCGTCCGTCATTTTACAGAAAGCGGACTTAAAAATACCTGATAAACAACAATCAGTCAATGTTTAATTAACTACAATTACCCCTCGGTTGGGAGGTGGGTAACAGGACCGCGCGTAGGCGGGAGGCATTTGCGATCACGCCCACCTATTGCTTCTTCTTTCCCTTTGCAGGTTTTGATTTTGCCGCCTTCTTCGCCTTCGGCGCGGGAGTTTTCTTTGCGGGCTTCTTTTCCTCTTCCACGATCTTCTTGACGAATCGTTCCACTTCCCATGTCACATGCACTGCAGTGCCCGCGATGAGCGTGACGCGTCTGTTTACTTTCTCTTTGACAAATTTGAAAATGTCCAGCCGTTCCTGTTCACTCCAGGCATAGACTTCCCCCGTCGTGCCGCCGGGGACGAGTCCCGCGATCTTGTTGGCAATCAGGTATTCGATGAGTTGTTCGAGGACGGGATAGTTAACGGACTCGTCCGCGTGGAAGGGGGTGACGATGGGGGCGTAGATTCCTTTGAGTTGCATGGGGGACTCCAATTGGAAGGTGTCCCGTGTCAAGCGATATGGACAGGGATTTTATCTGTAAACCTGCTTTGGCGGGGACAGGAATATTGTAATGGAAAACGGCGGAGAGATAACCTGATTTTTGTCACCAGTGTTATCATGGGAAAAAGAGGAAAGAAGCGGAGACGCTTCATGAAGAGAATCGGCGGGAAGGCATTCCCCGCGATTCAGGTTTTTTCAGATGAGCAAACAGGGAAAACCGAGCAGAAAAGTGCAAAGTTGGACTTTACAAAAATAGCCATATTTTGTAAAATAAATATATGTCAACCTATCCTCGCTACGTCTTTCCTGCCCTCAAAAGCGCTTTGGCGGATAACCGCGCGGTGGTGATAACAGGAATGCGCCGCGTCGGAAAGACCACCTCCCTGCGCTGGCTTTTGGATCAAGTCCCGACGGAAAACAAAATCTACCTCGACCTGGAACGTCTTGACCAACGCGCGGTATTTCAGGAGAGTAATTACGACCTGGTGATCAACTTTCTCCGCAATCGCGGCCTGGATTCGAGCCGGCCGATGACCGTGGCATTGGATGAAATTCAATATGTCCCGAACCTGCCGAGTGTAGTCAAATACCTGATGGACAATTACCAAATCAAGTTTTTGCTCACGGGGTCGAGTTCGTTTTATCTCAAAAATTACTTTACTGAATCCCTCGCTGGACGGAAGATCGTTTTCGAGATGTTCCCGCTGGCGTTTGGCGAATTTCTGGGATTCCGCGGCGTCCCTTTTCAGCCGCGTGAACAATTCGCGGACATGCGTTTCGACCCGTATGAGTTCGAACGCTTGAAAGATCACTACGAAGATTACCTGCTATACGGCGGATTGCCGGGCGTTGTTTTGGAGGAGCGTCCCTCGGTTCGCAAGGATATCCTGAATGATATTTTCTCCTCCTATATTAACATTGACGTGCGCACGCTGGCGGACTTCCAAAAAATAGGCGAGTTGCAGCAACTCCTGCGTGTACTGGCTTTGCGGATCGGAAATAAAGTGGATCTAACGAAACTCGCCTCGGTGGTGGGAATTTCGCGCCCGACGCTTACGCAGTTTCTGGAATTCCTGGAGAAGACCTACGTGATCGCGCGCGTCCCAGCCTTCGCAGGCGGGGACAAACCCGCCTCTCTCGGCAGGAAACTTTATTTTTGCGATAATGGCATCGCGGGCATCCTGGCGCAGGTCAGCGAAGGCGCGCTATTCGAAAATGCGATTCACAACCAATTGGCTCGCTTTGGCGAGTTGTCCTATCTTTCCAAGGGAAGCGAATACGAAGTGGATTTCGTTTTGAAAGAAAAGAAGCCCGTCGCGTTTGAAGTGAAATACCACCCCACTTCCTCCGATGGCGAAAAATTGAATCGGATCGCCGAGAAACACGGAATCAAACAAAAATGGCTGGTGGGAAAATATGCCCCCCCAGGGTTCCAGGAATTTTTGTGGGGAGGGTTGATTCTGTGAGCCTGGCCGAATCGGCGGGAATGAAATCCCCGCCTCAGTTCATGGAAGTTGGCTCAAGCCGACTCGCCCATCGGTCCGAAGGACTTCCATGTATTGAGCAGGCGGCTTCAGCCCCGCGATTTTGTTGACGATCAGGTATTCGATGAGTTGTTCGAGGACGGGTGGTTGATGGATTCGTCCGCGTGGAAGGGGGTGACGATGGGGGCGTATATTCCTTTGAGGTACATAAGTGCTCCTGTGGAAGAGGATGATCCATTTTGAGATTTCACGAGGGAAGATAGAAGTCGTCCTTATATTTTTGAAGCAAATCTCCGGGAGTCCCGATTTCAAAAGACAGGTTCATGGCCGACTTTGATTTAAGGAAGTGTTCTTTATCGTGTGTCACAAACCAATCCACTTCCGCACGGATCGCTTCGGCAAGCACATGCGCGTCGGGACCATAAGCAACCAGTTTTCGAGCCGATTCGACTTGCTTCAAAGTCGGCGCAGGGACAGTGTGTACTTTCCCAATTTCCAATAATTGTGCCAGCATGGGCAGGGATGCGGGCACTTTTCTGCGTATGACTTCATCCGCTTCACGCAGGACATTCGGGCCGACCACCAACTCCAACAGACCTGCTTCCCCCAAAAGAAACAACCTCCGCGCCCCGCCCGTGGACGAAAGCACAGCGGAAAACAAAACGCTGGTATCAAGAAATACCTTAACGTTTTTTCGAGTCATATTCGGCCCGGACTTCGCGCAGGGTTTTCAACATGGATTCGAGCGTTTCACCAGAATCCTGCCAGGCTTTTGCCAGTTTGTCGGCAATCGCGTCCACGCGCGAACGCCGCGGACTCATCACAAAAACACCATCGCCAAGGTCGATCAAGGTTAATGTGTCTCCCTCGTCAATACGGTTTTGCTCGCGCAACTCCTTTGGCAGGGTGATCAGGCCGCGCTGAACCACTTGAACTCTAAATGTATTGTTCATAGTCACTCCTATCTGATTTTCAGTATATCAGATAATCAGCAAGCGTCAAGAATGGAATTCCCGCACAAGAAATTTAACGATGACAGGGAATAATGATATTATCGGGCGAGAAAGAACAAACAGCCGAACGTTCTGCCCCCTCTCAACGGAGATTCCCATGCTCTTCAACCCCCTCACCCCCTCCCGCTTCTACCCTGACGAAACATCCCGCCAGATCATGCTCAAGACTATTTCCTTCTTTGAAGACAAGGGCAAACAGAAAATCAAAGAAGACGACCACAAGCGTACCTGGTACGCGGACTTCCTCGAATTCCAGAAAAAAGAAAAACTCTTTGCCACCCTGCTCACGCCAACGCTTTATGGCGAGGGAGATACGCGCTGGGACACTTGGCGCAACTGCGAGTTCAACGAGATCCTTGGCTTCTACGGGTTGGCGTATTGGTACACGTGGCAGGTGTCCATCCTCGGGCTAGGACCCATTTGGATGTCCGCGAACGAGGCGCTCAAGCGCAAGGCCGCGCAACTCCTCAGCGATGGCGAGGTCTTCGCCTTCGGTCTCTCGGAGCGCGAACATGGCGCGGACATCTATTCGACGGGGATGACACTGACGCCTCAACCCGACGGCACGTATCGCGCCAACGGCGAAAAATATTACATCGGCAACGGCAACGTCGCGCCGATGGTCTCCACCTTCGGCAAGTTCGCCGACACGGGCGAGTACGTTTTCTTCACGGCCGATTACCGTCACCGCAACTACAACCTGATTAAGAATATCACCGATAGCCAATCCTACGTCGCCAACTTCGCCCTCACCGACTACCCCGTCACCGAAGCGGACATCCTCCATCGCGGCCAATCCGCCTGGGACGCGGCGCTGAACACGGTCAACATCGGGAAGTACAACCTGGGCTGGGCGTCGATCGGGATCTGCACCCACGCCTTTTACGAAGCCATCCACCACGCGTCACACCGACGCCTGTACGGGTTCGCCGTCACCGACTTTCCCCACGTCCGCGGCATGTTCACCGACGCCTATGCCCGCCTCGTGGCGATGAAACTCTTCGCCCTGCGCGCCGCGGACTACATGCGCGTCGCCTCGCCCAGCGACCGCCGCTACCTGCTCTACAATCCCACCGTCAAGATGAAGGTGACGACCCAGGGCGAGGAAGTCATCAACCTGCTGTGGGACGTGATCGCGGCCAAAGGCTTCGAGCGCGACATGTACTTCGAGATGGCCGCGCGCGACATCCGCGCCCTGCCCAAACTCGAAGGCACCGTCCATGTCAACATCGCGCTGATCGTCAAATTCATGGCGAATTATTTCTTCTTCCCCGGCAAGTATCCGCCTGTGTTGACGCGCAGTGAGGCCGCCAACGACGACTTCCTCTTCCATCAGGGACCCGCCAAGGGACTCGGCAAGATCCAATTTCACGATTACAACCTGGCCTACGGACTCTACGACCTGCCGAACATCCGTCTCTTCCGCCAGCAGATTGACACGCTGAAAACCTTCCTCGCAACCGCGACCCCGTCCGAGGTCCAGCAAAAGGATACGGACTTCCTCCTCGCTTTGGGCGAACTGTTTACGCTCGTGGTCTACGGACAGTTGATCCTCGAGAACGCGCGTCTCTATCAAATTGACGACGACACCGTGGATCAAATCTTCGATTTCATGGTGCGCGACTTCTCCAAGTACGCCCTGCAACTTTACAGCAAACCCAGCGCCACACCGCAGCAAATGGACATCTGTCTCAAGATGATCCGCAAGCCCGTTGTGGACGCGGCGCGCTTCAACCGCGTTTGGGAGAATTCTGTCTTCTCATTACGAGACGCGTATGAGATGAAGCCGTAAAGGGAGATCTTCTCTCTCACAAAAGTATTGACAATTAATTACAACGGTGTAAAATCCAAGTAACCCCCTTGGAGATAGCATCTCCAGGCCGACGCCCACCGAAAGGTGGGTCGTCTCTTAACAGGGAAGGAACTTTCGCATGGAACGTGTCATCGCCTATATTGACGGCTATAACCTTTACTACGGCTTGCGTCACAAGCAGTGGAGATGGTTTTATTGGCTCAATGTCCAATTGCTGGCAGAGCATCTTGTCAAACCAGATCAAAAATTGGTTGGCACAAAATACTTCACGACAATTGTGAATTTTCCAGAAGGGCGTCACAAAAGGCAAGCCGTTTTTCTTGAGGCCTTGCAAACCCTGCCAAAACTTGATATTTTCTATGGGCATTTTCTTGCCACGCCAGTAACCTGCCGAAACTGTGGGCACACCTATGAAACCCATCACGAGAAAATGACAGATGTGAATATTGCGGTTGAATTGATGACCGACGCCTTTCAGGACAAGTTCGATACCGCGTTGCTCATTTCCGCTGACAGCGATTTGGTCGGGCCAGTCAAGGCAATGAGACGATTATTCAAAAACAAGAAAGTGGTTGTTGCCTTTCCTCCCGCTCGTTCATCAGTCGCGTTGCAACGATCCGCGCACGGTTTTTATTTCATCGGACGGGACAAACTCTCGAAGAGCGTGTTCCCAGATGAGGTGACAAAACCCGACGGCTTTGTAATTCATCGCCCCAAAGAATGGCGTTAATCCTGGAGTAAAATAGTGACACCCCCTCGGAGATAGCATCTCCGAGCCGACGCCCGCCGAAAGGCGGGCTGTCCATTTAATTGGGAAATGGCGATAAAATAAAACGCCAATCCATCTCACCCAGGATTTCGCCGTGAAATTCGAAAACTCCAAACTCGCAGGCAGTCCCCACCACTTCCTCGCCCAACTGGCAGGCAACTGGCGCGGCACATCCAAACTCTGGTTGGAACCCAACAAACTGGCGGATGAATCTCCCGTGGTTGGGACGATCCAACTCCTGCTCGAAGGCCGTTTCGCGCTTTATCTGTATCAGGGTTCCATCGAGGGCGAACCGCAACACGGCATGTTCACCTTCGGCTACAACACCACACTGGAACAATACGAAGCCAGTTGGGTGGATAGTTTCCACAACAACACCGCCATTATGTTCTGCGCGGGCGCGGCCGCCGAAAAAGGATTCTCCGTCCTCGGCAGTTACCCCGATCCCACCGGCGGACCCGATTGGGGCTGGCGCACCGAGGTTGAACTCGTCGACGCGGACCACCTCCGCATCGCCGGTTACAACATCACTCCCGAAGGCATGGAAGCCAAAGCCGCCGAAATGAACCTCACCAGGAATTGATCCAATTTCCACGGCACGTACAAAATAAAAAATGAGTTTCCGCGTCCATCCGCGTTCTCAGCGTCCCATTTCTGGGCCACAGTAGATGAACATCCAAACCGACACCCGCCCCAAAAGCGGGTCGTCGCTTTATGGTAAAAATGGCGATAAAATACGAACAGGAATTTTACCGATGCCCTTCACCCGACGCGACTTCCTCAAACTAAGCGGCGCGGGCTTTCTCGCCCTCGCGCTGGCCGAACTGCATCTCGATGAGGTCCACGCCGAAGCGCCTGTCTCGTTTCAGGGACGCGCCGCCATCAGCGGCGTGCCCGTCTACGCGGAACCGTCTTTCAGTGCCAAACAAATCAAACTTCTCGGCAAGGACAAAGTCATCGACATCGTCTCGCAGTTGACGAGCGAGGGCGGGCACAACCGCATCTGGTATCACTATGCGGAAGGCTACGTCCACTCGGCCGACATCCAGCCCGTCCATACCCAACTGCAAACGCCCGTCGCCAAACTCGCACGCAAGCAGTCGCTCGGCGAAATCACCGTCCCGTTTTCGGACACGCGCCGCAGTTACAGCATCTATGCCGACAACGCCTACCGCGTCTTCTACGGATCGACTCACTGGGTGACCGCCATCTACACGGACCCCAACGACGGACGCATCTGGTACCAGATCGTGGACAATCACCTGCAGCGGACTTTCTACCTCGACGCGCGGCACGTCCGCCTCATTCCTGACGGGGAGCTGGCCCCGCTTTCTACCGACGTTCCCGACGCCCTGAAAACCATCTACGTGGACCTCGCCGCACAGTACGTGATGGCCTTCGAGGACGAACGCCTCGTCCTGCAATCGCGCTGTGCCAGCGGCGCGGGGCGGAGCAAAACGCCGACAGGTCAATACGCCACCTACCACAAAGGCCCGTCCGTCCACATGACGAACGACGGCGACCCGAAGACCAATCTCTACGACCTGCCCGGTGTCCCGTGGTGCAGTTTCTTCACCGGCACGGGGATTGCCTTCCACGGCACCTACTGGCATAATGACTTCGGCCAGCCGCGCAGCCACGGCTGCGTGAACCTCCCCAACAGCGCCGCGAAATTCCTCTATCGCTGGACCCGCCCCTCGGTCCCGCCCGAAGCGGATTACGTCCACAAGCCGGGAACGGGCACGAGGGTACATGTTTCATAAATTTGGTTGCATTGTTGGCTGTTACATGTTAGAAGTTAGAAGATAGGATGAAGAAGTGAGCGATACGTTTGTCAAGTTTGAAGAATGGGAGAAGACGGTTCCCGCTTACATGAAAAAGGATCCGTTGTGGGATGCGTTATATTACCGCGTCGCCTTGTATCTTTACGATCTTGTCTGGGATGATTGCGATCTTTTGCAAAAAGATTTTCGCGCCAAACATAATATCGCGCAGATCACGCGCAGTTCGGGCAGTGTCAGCGCCAACATGGAAGAGGCGTATGGGCGCGGCGTTGGCACGCCAGACTATATTCGCATCATCAAGATCAGCCTTGGTGAAGCACGCGAAACACGCGGCTGGTATTATCGTTCCCGCCGCGCCTTGCCAGCCGATTTGCTTGAACATCGTTATAAGGTTTGCGATCATTTGATTGGTCTCATTACATCTCTCCTCAATTCCCACAAACGGAATTTGGGCAGGAAGTAACCAACGTCAACAGCCTATCTTCTAACTTGCATCTTCTATCCAAAGGTTACCATGACCAAGAAATCCTTATTCGCTGGTTTGGTGTTCGATGAATCCAACCGTCCCGCAGAGTCTGCTTATGTTGGCGACGAACCCTGTTACGTGGTGGACGACGCGGGCTTCCGCCGTCACATCCCCTCCGAGCAGGTGGACCGCGCCGTCCTGGCGCAGATGGCGGAACTTATCAAGGGCAGCGAGGACCTCGTCAGTGAGCAGGCCGCCAAAATGATCGGCCAGGAAGACCCGTTCAGCGTGGCGGCGATTGCCACGCAACTGAAAAACATGGATAAGCAGTTCGACAACATGTTGCAGGTCGGCCTGCCCGAGGAGGCGCGCGCCTACCTCGGCATGTTGGGATTCAAGATTATCATCAACGTTCACGGCGAGGTGGTCAGCGTGAAACAGCCCGGCGCAGCGAGCGACGACGATGAATGAAAACGGTTGACAAAATAACAGGGGGGGAGAATGTTCATTAGTTCAGAACATGCCCAAACTCGTGGAGTAGCACCGCACTTAATTGGACTTTTGACAAAATTTGCAATATCAGTTGCCTTTTTTATGAGGCAATTCGGCGTCCCGTTTTCTGCCCAAATCTGTGATATACTCCCGCCGCTCCGCTAAAGGAGCGCAACGCTTCTGGGAAATTGTTTTGATCACTCTGAATGAAGTCCCGACGCACCACGGTCGGGCTTTTTTGTTGGGCGAGCCAATCTGAAAAGAGAGGCTTGTTGGCAGGAAGGAAGTTAAACGGAGTCATCGGAACATTCCTAAAGAGTCCATGAAAAGACAACACAAAGTCACCGAGTCACAAAGGTACAAAGTTTAATTTTCCTTGTGCCTTCGAGTCTTCGAGTCTTCGTGTTAATCTCTGGCGATGGACTTTGTAAAATGGAAAACTGATGACCACCGACTTCACTTCTCTCAACCTGCGCGAGGAACTCGTGCAGGCCGTCACTGTGCTTGGCTACACCGAACCGACCGCCATCCAGGCCGCCATGATCCCCGTCATGCTCACCGGCGCGGACGTGATCGGCCAGGCGCAAACCGGCACCGGCAAGACCGCCGCCTTCGCCCTCCCCATCCTCCAAAACCTCCAACCGCAAAAAAAACCAATGGCGCTCGTCCTCGCGCCCACGCGCGAACTCGCGCTCCAGGTGGCCGAAGCCATGCTCGCTTATGGCCGCCTGCTCAAGGCGCGCGTCCTGCCCGTCTACGGCGGGCAGCCGTACGCCCCGCAGATCAGCCAGTTGAAACGCGGCGTGGACATCGTGGTTGGCACGCCTGGTCGCATCATGGACTTGATGGAACGCAAAGCGCTCGACCTGGGCGACATCAAAACCGTCGTGCTGGACGAAGCCGACGAGATGCTCAACATGGGCTTCATCGAATCGGTGGAAGCGATTCTCGCTTCGACTCCGACCGAGCGGCAGACGGCCCTCTTCAGCGCGACCCTGCCCGCGCGCATCCGCACCCTCGCCGCTCGCTTCATGCGCGACCCTCAATCGGTCTCTGTCAAACGAGCGACTCTGACCGTGCAGGCCACCGAACAGCGCTACTACCTCGTCCACGAATCGGACAAGTTGAACGCGCTGACGAATCTCTTCGAAATGGAATCCATGACCAGCGTGCTGGTCTTCGCCCGCACACGCGCCGAGACGACGCGTCTTGCCAGCGAACTCTCGCTGCGCGGCTTCCCGTCCGAGGCGCTCAACGGCGACCTCGAGCAGAACGCCCGCGAACGCATCCTCGGAAAATTCCGTGCCAACATGCTCAAAGTCCTCGTCGCCACCGACGTGGCGGCGCGCGGCCTCGACATTGACGACATCTCGCATGTCATCAATTTCCAATTGCCGGACGACCCCGAAGTCTACGTTCACCGCATCGGGCGGACGGGACGCGCCGGCAAGGCGGGCATCGCCATTTCGTTCTTCACGCCGCGCGAACGCCGCCGCCTGCGCGACATCGAAGGCTTCACCAGGCAGAAACTCACGCTGGCAAAACTCCCCACACAGGAGGATATCTTCAAGCACCGCGAGGAACAGTTGCTGGAGCAGATGAAAGTCTGGCTGGCGCGCGGACGCGCCAAGCGCGAACGTGCCATGGCCGAACAGTTGGCCGCGGAGGGACATGATCCGCTCGACATCGCCGCCGCCGCGCTGAAACTCTCGCGCGCCAGCGAAAAACAGCGTCCCGTCGCAGAGGTCGCGGAAGTGACCGAGACTCGCTACGAGCCGCGCGAACGCGCGTTTGGGCGCGACCGCTCCCAGGTCCGCGGGCGACGCGATTCGTCCAGCCGGGACTCATCCTCCGGCAGAGTCTCGCACGAAGCGGGGATGATCCGCTTGAAGATGAACACGGGCAAATATCACGGCGTCCGCCCGAATGACGTGGTCGGGATGATCGCCTACCACGCCGACATCCCCGGCAACACCATCGGCAAGATCCGCATCGAAGACAAGCACACGCTGGTGGACATCCCCGAGCAGTTCGTGGAAAAGGCGCTGGCGGGAAACGGCAAGTACCGCATCGGCAAACACAAATTCGCGCTCGAACGCGCGTAAGGCGAGATATTATCTCGCCCTACAA
>DYKX01000105.1 GCA_020722375.1 Anaerolinea thermophila | reverse complement strand
TTCGTGCATGGCGTCCGATTTCGAAAACGACAGTGTTTTTCTGACGAACCGTGCGCAAGATTGTCTCAAGGTGCAATACCAACGTTCCATGTGATTGGTCTGCCCGCTTTCTTTGCCAACACATTCGTGTGTCTCAACCGAAAAGACCAGTTGATAGGCTTCCCAGAAATCACTGTAACTCTGGCAACCTTTGTACGCGGGTGAGATTTGCTCCCACAGTTTGCGACAGGTCGCTTCGCTCCGAACTCCGATCACAAACGCCACGATTTGGCGAGTTCGGCGGCACATCACCGTCCACAGCCAGCGTTTGTTCCACCTTTCTTGAACAAATGACCACATTTCATCGGCTTCCAGGATATCGTCAGGCTCAGCAGGGCAGGAGCGTCTCTTCAAGTTTTGGATTGGCCTCGTCTTTTTTTTAGCTAGGAGGCCAACGTCGGGCGGCTCACACCAAAAGTGCATTGAATGCCGCGCACTGCCGAAGGCGTGGAGCGTTCGGAGTAGGCTGACAAGATTTGTTCCTTCTGCGCTTCGGTGTAGCCACGTTTAGGCTCCAGAACGCCGCGCTTTCCGTAGTCCTTGCACCAGTATTGCTGACTGCCGCTGGCGTTGTGACCATTCTTGACGATGTTTTGGCTATCGCAATTTCGGCATTTGTATACGACAAGTTTGGCTATCATCTGCACAGTGTACCATTCATCACTTCAACTTGACCACTACCAACGCATCAATAAAACAGGTAGATCTTTCTTGTCCAATTTGATTTTGGATGAAATTAGCAGAAGGCATCCGAAAGGATCTTACAACGCCACAATAATCAGTCCTGTGCGGTATAAATCTGGTCTACGGGTATAAATTTAGAATTCGAGCGTAGGCGGCACGTAGGCGGCAAAAAGTTGCCACTCATCGAATAGAACAGTGATGTGATAAACCGAGTAAAAGGCGACAGGGATTTTCTCTGTCGCTTTTGATTTCTTTTCTCCCCCAATGTTTCATCCAAGAAACTGTTCTCCCGCACCGCGACAAGCAGCAGATAAATTTGACACTCCTCCCTTCCTCCCGTACAATCCAGCGCATGTCCATTTCCAGCCTCCTGCAAAACATGTGCGCCGACCTGCCCGACGTTGACCTGAACGCCATTCGCAAGGCGCGCGGCTTCAGCTCCAGCGAGACCGCCTCGCGCACCTCGTTCGCCAGTTATTTCGTCTCCTCCATCGGCGTGGCTGAAGCGATGCAGAACCTCAGCGCCGAGGAAGTCGTCACACTGCACCTGCTCCATCGAACCGGGGAAGTGAATATCGCCTTCTTCGAGCGCTTATATCAAATTGGCGAAAAATACGGCACTTACAACCAGAAATACAAACCTGTCTTCGACGCCGTCAAAAAGAACCTTGTCCGGCGCGGCATCCTCGTCATGGCCGAAGTCAAACTGCGCGGCGACACCGTTCAAATGGAACGCTGGCGCTTTGCCCTGCCGCCCGAATTCGTCCCCTACCTGCCCCCGCTTCTGCCAACCGTCACGAGCGACGAGCCGGGCGAAACCAGCGATACCGCCATCCGCAAAAAACTGTTGCAGTTGATCGGCGGCAGTCCAGCCTTCCCCAATGACCGCGTAAAAATTGAAATCAAAGACGGCACACTTCACCTTGATAACCAGCCCTTCACCGCCGCGCGCCTGCAAGATTGGCAAAAAAGCGCCTGGTGGATGTCGCTGAAAACAATTAACTCCAGCGTGCCCGCCTCACTTTCCCTCACCGAAGCCGTCATCAGCCTGCTCACCAGTCTCGCTCCTCACGAATGGGCGCGCCCCGAAGACCTCGACCCGGCGCTCAAAATCTATTCATTTGGCGGCAATATCATCCCCGCCGAGAAAATTCTCCATCAAGGCTGGGAGTTGGGACTCTTCTCGCGGCTGAAAGTGGATGCGACTCTCCTGTACCGCCTCGCCCCCGATTCGATCCCCGCCGCCTCACCCGACCCGTTGCCGGATCCCGTTTCGTGGACGGAGTCCAACCCCAAAGCGGATTCCGTCAAAGTGGACCTGCGCCTGGTCCCGATCCCACATCTCGAACTGCTCAACGTTCTGACCCATCTCAGCGTGGAAGGGAATGCTTTGCAGGCCTCGCCCAGTCCCGTCAAACTGGGACGCGCCACCCCCGAACAGCGAAATTTCCCGCTCTCGCTCTGGCTGGCGGAACATGTCCCCGCCTTCGGAAAAGCCCTCACCGAAGTCAACGAAAAATGGGGCAAGACCATCCTGCACGAAAACCTGCTCTTCGCCCGCGTCCGCGACCTGAGCCTGCGCGTCCAACTCGAACGCGAACTGGGCGCCAACCTCATCCTCCTCAGCGGCCACTTCGTCGCCTTCCCCGCGGCCTCCCGCCCCGCCGTCGAACGCACGCTCAAGAAAACGGGCTTTGTTGCGAAGACTGTCAAACCATAATGCGTAAACACGTACACAGGTAGACAGGTACACAGGTAGACAGGTACACAGGTACACAGGTAGACAGGTACACAAGTAGACAACGGAACACGCAACACGCAACACGTACCACGCCATTCATCCTTCATCCTTCTGAATTCATAATTTATGTTCACTCCTCTCGATCCCAAACACCTCCGCATCTTCTCCAACGACCGCGACCTCCTGCGCGACCTCTTCACCTACCTCGACTACGTTCAAGAATACAGCGTCAAGCGCATGACGCGCACCAACGAAATCCCGCGCGCCGACCTGGGTCGCCTCGCCAAATGGCTGGAGGTCGAAGTCCCCGAAAAAGACGATTGGGGAAGAATCAGGCACACTTGGATTGACTTCATTGATAAACTCGCCTTGCGCCTGAAACTGGTCTCGTACGATACCAAAGGCGCCTATCGCGGCTACACCAGTTCCCAGGCTTCCTTCACCGAAAACTTCATCGAGGTGGACGAAGCCCTCCTGGAAAAATTCTTCGAACTTCCTCCCATTGAACAGGAAAAACAAATTCTGGATGCGCTCATCCATGCCAAATCTCACAGCCAGTACGAAAACTATGGCTACAACGAGTTCTACCGGCCAAGCATCCTGGGAACACTGGACCCCTTCTATGAGTGGGGATCCGCTACAGGGATCATGCCCACCTTGAAATTCCCCGAGGCGCGCCAATTCTTGTTAAACGTGATAAAAGACTGCCCACCCGGCCAATGGTTCAGCGTCGCATCGCTGGTCGCTTATCTCAAAGACAATTATCCCTATTTCCTCATTCCCAACATCAAACCCAAAGCGGACAAATGGGGAAATGTCACAACCCGCTACGGAAATTTTCACGAGGGCAAAGAGCGGTGGAGCCATGAAGAAAAACCCATTCCCGACAACGCCCCCGACGGTTTCGAGCGCGTCGAAGGCCGCTACGTGGAACGCTTCCTCGAAGGCATTCCCCTCACCATGCGCTTCGTGGACGTGGCCTACAACCCCGCGCCGTACAAAGGTCTCCTGCCCTCGCGCGGAATGCTCAAAGCGTTTCGCGTCAACGAGCGTTTCCTGCGCTTGATGAGCGGCAAAGAGAGCCAGCCGCGCCTCACCGTCCAGCCCAATTTCGATGTCGTCGTCGAGTCCGATTTTTACCCCGCCAAAATTATCCAGCAGGTCGCCGCACTGGGCGAAAAGGTCTCCAGTCCGAACAGCGGACACGGCGCGTACGTGGGCACGTTCCAACTCAAAAAGATGTTCATCGCCGCCGAGCAGGTGCGCCAGCCCGACCTGGACGTAATCGCCCTGCTGGAAAAACTCAGCAGGCGCGGCCTGCCGCCCAACGTGAAAGTGGAATTGGAAGAATGGGCAGGACACGCCGACCAGTTCACGCTCTACGAAGGCTTCGCACTGTTGGAAAGCGCGGACGAAATTCCCGAAGCCGACAAATTCACCCTCGAACGCCTCGCCCCGACCCTTCGGCTGGTGCGCGGCGGCGATAAGCTTTTTTCCACGCTGGAAGCGAACCTCCGCGCCCCCCTGCGCATCCAACATCCCGCAGATGGATTCGCCCCTCTCGCGGAATCCGCCGCCAGCCTGTTCCCCAAAGTCTCAGCGGAGGCAGAGGCCGAACGAAAACCGCGCCCGCTCAAAGTGAGTCGGAGCGTGTCCGTCCGCTATCAATTCCCAGACGAAGAATCCTTCGCGTCCGTCCAAAAAATGCTGGCCGAATTGCGCTGTCCCTTCCAATCCGAGCCAGCCACCTGGGCCATCCATATCCAGCAAAAAGAACAAGCCCGCTTCGACGAGGCCGTCCAAAAACTGGGCGGCACCCTCGCCATCGAAATCGAGTAACTCACCTTACGCAGTACCGCAAGATTTATCTTGCCCGTCAAGGCAACATGAATGTTGCAGTACTGCGTAGCAAATCGGAAAACGGAACACGCACCACGCTCCAATTACCAATCACCAATCACCATCCCACCATGCCCTCCCCCTCCAACCCCCTCATCGTCCAAGGCGATAAAAGCATCCTGCTCGAAGTGCAAAACGAACGCTACGAAGAAGCGCGCGACGCGTTGGCGCGTTTTGCCGAACTCGAAAAATCGCCCGAATATATTCACACCTATCGCATCACGCCGCTTTCGTTATGGAACGCGGCTTCGTCGGGACTGAACGCCGCCGAAATTTTGGCGGGACTGGAAGCCTTCTCGAAATACGGCCTGCCGCCCAACGTCACGCGCGACATCGAAGAATATGTGGGGCGTTACGGGCGCGTGAAGTTGATCCGCGAAGGGGAAAATCTCATCCTGCTGTGCGACGACTCCGCGCTGATGGCGGAGATTCTCAATCAGAAGAAGACGCAAATTTACCTGCGCGAACGGTTGGATGCGCGCCGCGTCTTGATTGCGGCTGGCAAGCGCGGCCACCTGAAACAGGCGCTCCTGCAAATTGGCTATCCCGCCGAAGACCTGGCGGGCTACGCGCCTGGTGAGGATTTGCCGATTGCCCTGCGGCTATCCACGCTGGAAGGCAAACCGTTCAAATTGCGCCATTACCAGACCGAGGCCGCCGAGGTCTTTCACGCGGGCGGATCGGCGCGCGGCGGCAGCGGCGTGATCGTGCTTCCCTGCGGCGCGGGCAAGACCATCGTCGGCATGGCCGCCATGTCGCAGCTGCAAACCTCCACGTTGATATTGACGCCGAACACCGTGGCCGTCCGCCAATGGATGAGCGAACTGGTGGACAAGACCTCGCTGACAGAGGATTTGGTCGGCGAGTACTCCGGCCTGCAAAAAGACATCCGCCCGGTAACGGTCAGCACCTACCAGATTTTGACCTACCGCAAACGCGGCACGGAGGACTTCCCGCATTTCGGATTGTTCAACGCGCGCAACTGGGGACTGGTCATCTACGACGAGGTTCACCTGCTCCCCGCCCCGGTCTTCCGCATCACTGCCGAAATCCAGGCGCGCCGCAGGCTGGGACTGACCGCCACGCTGGTGCGCGAGGACGGCATGGAAGGCGATGTCTTCTCGTTGATCGGCCCGCAAAAATATAATGTGCCGTGGAAGGATTTGGAAAAACAAGGCTGGATCGCCACCGCCATCTGCCACGAAATCCGCGCCCCGCTGGATGAAAGCCTCCGCATGGAATACGCGCTGGCGCCCCAGCGCCAGAAATATTCGATTGCGGCGCACAACCCGCGCAAGCTGCCGATCATGCAAGCCATCCTGGAGCGGCACGCTGGCGAGAGCATCCTGGTGGTCGGCATGTACCTCGACCAGTTGGATAAAATCGCAGAGAGGCTGAACGCCCCGCTCATCACCGGCGCGACGCCGGTGCGCGAACGCGAAAAACTTTACGAGCAATTCCGCACGGGAGAAGTCAAAATCCTGGTGGTCTCGAAGGTCGCCAACTTCAGCATTGACCTGCCGGACGCCAGTGTCGCCATTGAAATCTCCGGCACGTTTGGAAGCCGCCAGGAGGAAGCCCAACGCCTCGGGCGTATCCTGCGTCCCAAGAGCGACGGTGCGATGGCGCACTTCTACACCATCGTCACCCGCGAAACCGTGGACCAAACCTTCGCCGCCAACCGCCAAAGATTCCTGACCGAACAGGGCTACAAATACGAAATCTTGTACGAAAATGAAGTGATATGACAAATCCCATCCTGCACGATAACCTGCCCCTCATTGAAGTCGCCGACCATCTGATCCTCGACGACCTGTACGCCGACTCGCTCGCCGCAAAACATTTGCTTACGCGGCTCAGTCCCACCCTCGCAGTCGTCGCGCCCGGCCAAATGGACGCGTTGCTGGCGCGCCTGCTCAAATTGGGACATACCCCCAAAGTGTTGGAGGCCTGATCCATGCCCCGCCATTTCGACAACGACCTGCCGCGCGTCGGCGCGGACAAACTCAAATCAATGTCAAAAATGTGGGGCGGCAATTCCAAGATGCCCAAGGATGACTGTATCGCCTGCATCGCCGCCGGTTTGAAAGATCCCCAAAAAGTGAAAGCCGCCGTTGCCAGCCTGCATCCCTGGGAGCGCAACGCGCTGGCGCTCATTAAACGCATGGGCGGGGTCATCCCGTACAGCGCGCTCAAAGTCGGCATCCTGGTTTCCGGACTGCATCCGCAACGAACCTACAGTTATCGTGACAATTTCATCGAGCCATTGTTCCGCCGCGGCCTGCTCATGGCGACAGGCTCCTACAACCCGGAACATCTCACCGAGCAATACGGAAGCGGCATCCTCTATTCCGATGAACGCATCCTGGCGCATGTCGGCTTCCCCGAATACCAGCCATTCGATATCAAGCCCATTTCATCGCGCGGCGAAACCCTGCTTTACCGCCGTCCGTCCACCGTCGCGCTCGACCTCGTGGGCATGTTACAGGCCGTCGAAAACATCGGCGGACTGAAACTGACCCAGAATGGGACGGTGCGCGTCAGCGATGAAGCCAAATTCCGCAAGGCCATGCACTGGAGCGAAAAGGGATTGGATATGGACGGCCTTACTTTCCCCAATCCCGCGCAGGCCTGGCTGAACGCATTCCGATATTCCAACCTGCTCGAGGCCAAAGACGACAACCTGGTGATTGCAGAATCCCCCGACCATTTTGCCCACCGTCCGTTTGGCGAACAGGCGCGCCTGGTGATGGAAGGGTTGATCCGCGCCTCAACCTGGTGGGAGATTTCGCCGAAGAACTCCTATATGGATAGCAACGGAAAAGGCCGCCGCCAGGGACGGTTGGCGTTGAACCTGGCGCTGTCCGCCTTGCCGCTCGATCCAGGCGCTTTTTATTCCTTTGAAGACTTTGAGCGTGCCTTCTACCAACGCATCGGCGAGGATTTCGCTCTCGATTACCCGCCGCAACGCCCGTACTATTTCCATTCGACAACCCCCGAGCAAAGGGAACAGGAACTTGCCGCCTGGCAGGCAAGAAACCGCCAGGATTGGATCAATCAGGAAGTTCCCTGGCTGATGGGAGCGTTCACCACCTGGCTGTACTTTTTGGGATTGGTGGAACTGGCGATTCAAAACGGACGAGTGGCCGGATTCCGTTTAACCGACATCGGGCGCGCCGCCTTCCACCCGGAACTGGATTCCGTTTCGACGGCGGAATCCACGCCCCAGCCCTCCGCGCAACCGGCCTGGGTGGTGCAGCCCAACTTCGACATCATCGCCTACCTCGACCGGGTCAACGCGCCCCAACTGGCCTTCCTGGAGCGCCATGCCGAGCGCGCCAAATCCCAGCGCCACACCGCCCATTACCGCCTGACGCGTGAATCCGTTTATCGCGGCTTGGAAGGCGGGACATCGCTGCCCGACCTGCTCGAAAAACTGCAAAGCGGTTCACAGGCGGAACTCCCGCAAAACGTCGCGGTCGAACTGCGCGAATGGGCTTCCCTGCGCGAGCGCGTCGTCCTGCGCCGCCGCGCCCGGCTGATGGAATTCCCGTCCGCGCACGCGCTGCAAGCCGGACTGTCGCAGGGATTGACAGGCAGTGTGGTTGCCGAACGATTCCTCCTGCTGGACTCCCATTCCGACTCGCTCCCTAGCCTGGCCATGATCAACTACGCCAAGCCCCTACCTCAAAACCTGTCCGTGACTGAAAGCGGGCTCATTCACCTGCCGCGCGGCTCCCATGATTTGATGACCGTCGCCCAACTGAACCAGTGGGCAGTTGGCAAATCCGATTCTGAATGGCAATTGACTGCCGAAAGCGTAGCCGCGGCCCTGAAACCCGGCAGAAAAATCTCCGAACTGCTAAACCTGCTCAACACCCGCCTGGTACCGAATCGGCCAGCCGACAAATATACCCCGCCTCCGCCATCCATCCCGCCCCTGCTCGAATTAGCCCTGCGCTCCTGGGCAGGGAAAACCTTCGAGGTCGAGTTGGAAGCGGTCATTGCGCTGCACTGTCCAGAGGAACGGGTATTCGAGGCGGTTGTCGCCAGTCCGTTGATGAAACCGTTGTTGAGAGGATACCTTTACCCCGACCTTCTGTTCGTTGATCCCGATCAAGTTGAAACCATGCGCCAGCGCCTGCTTTGGCTGGGGTGGAATGTATCCAATCAATTACAAATCATCCCTTTTCGAGGCAATGCCCGGAATTGAAATGTCAGATTTCGACGACAACCATCCCCGCGCGGTATAAATCTGGTCTACGGGTATAAATTTAGAATTCGAGCGTAGGCGGCACGTAGGCGGGAACGTAGGCGGCAGAAATTTAGCACGATTCGAGCTTTTCCAACCGGCCTTTCCCATACACAATCAAGCCACACTCCCCGTGCTTAATACGGGGAGTATTTGTTCTTTTGAACTTGGCGGGCAACTTCCATATTCATCTTCAAAATCAGAAGAATTTGAATTACACTAATCTCGATGTACATCCTTCACACGCACTACCAGCCTCCCCAAGCGCCCGACAAAGCAGGCGGGATTCTATTTTGGATGGAAACATCCGACCTCCCCGCGCCCAAAAGCGGACGCGCCGCGAAAAAGGAAAAGTCGCGCCTTCACCCGTTTTGTGCAGATACAGAAACACTCAAGCGTTTGCTCAAAATCGAGGGCGCGTCCAAAACTGCTACGCTGCGCCTGCCCGCTGTCAAGGGGATTCCACTGCCCTCGCCACAACTCATTCACAACTGGAATTTGGATTCTGCCAACCCAAAACTTACTCCGTTCCTCGTCAACGGGATTTGGACACAACCGCTCGAAGCGATTTCCCCGCTGTTGGCTATTTCCACCAATGCAGACGCTTCTTTCTCCCTCGCGGCGGATACCCATTTCTGGAACATGGCCGCCGCCCTGGCGTTGGAGACTCTCGCCGCGCACAAACTCCTCCCGGTCATCGTGAACGCAGGCAGGGATTATTACGCCCGCTGGCAGCCCGTATTGGATTCGCCCAAAGACGCGGCGCGCCTGAAGCAACTTGAAGATGCCATGCCTGCTGTATGCCGCGCTGCTCTGGATGATGTTTCTCCTAAAAAACTGTTAACCAGCTTCCTCGATACGTTTTGTGATGCGCTGGCGCGCGAATGGGGCAAATCTGCCGCGCCGAGGTTGTACGATGACTCATCGGCGATGAGTTGGATCAAGGCGCTGTTCAGCGAAACAGCCATCATTCAGTTGTCACCCGCGCAGGCGCAGAATCTAGCGGCCAGTCACAAAGCGTGGATGCGGAATCTGCACGTCGCGGGCGACGCCGCGTTCCGCATCGCGTTCCGCCTGGAAGCGCCTGCGTTGCAACAGCAGCCCTGGCAATTGCATTATCTGATTCAAGCCAAAGATGATCCCAGCCTGTTGATTCCCGCTGATGAAGTCTGGAAGAAAACCAAAGGCGCGCTGACGCATCTCGGTCACCGTTTTGAACAGCCGCAGGAAAAACTGCTGACAGGCCTGGGCTACGCTGCAAGATTGTTTCCGCCCCTCACCGAAAGCCTGAAAAGCAAACGTCCCACCGAATTGACAATAGACACCAACGGCGCGTACACCTTTCTGCGCGAGACCGCTCCCCTGCTCGAA
>DYKX01000281.1 GCA_020722375.1 Anaerolinea thermophila | reverse complement strand
TCCAGTAGGGCGCGAACAGTCCCGAAAAGGCGGGGACGAAATAGATGCCGCCGTTGTCCTCGACGGTTTTCGCCAGCGCCTCCACATCGGACGATTTGGCGATCAGCCCCAAATTGTCCCTCAACCACTGGACGAGCGCGCCCGTGATGGCGATGGAACCTTCCAACGCGTAGACCGCTTTCTGGCTGCCGATCTTGTAGCCAAGCGTGGTCAACAATCCCGCTTTCGAGGGGACGGGATTCTCGCCCGTGTTCATCAGCATGAAACAGCCGGTGCCATAAGTATTCTTGGCCTCGCCCGCCGAATAACAGGTCTGGCCAAAGAGCGCGGCTTGCTGGTCACCCAGGTCACCGGCGACGGGAACCCCCTGCAGGGGCATGCCATCCCGAACAACAATCTTCCCGTACACTTCCGAAGATGACTTGATACGCGGCAGCATCGCGCGCGGGATGCCCATGGCGTTCAGAATCTCGTTATCCCAATCAAGGGTCTCGAGGTTCATTAACATCGTGCGCGAGGCATTGGTCACATCGGTGACGTGCTCCCCGGTTAAATTCCAGATCAACCACGTATCGATGTTGCCAAACAGGATCTCACCTTTGTTGGCACGCGCGCTGGCGCCCGGAATATTGTCCAGGATCCAGCGAATCTTGGGCCCGGAGAAATAGGTGGCCAACGGAAGTCCGGTCTTCGCGCGGAAACGGTCCTGCCCGCCCTTGAGGTCCAGTTTGTTACACAGGTCATCGGTGCGCGTGTCCTGCCAGACGATGGCATTGCAGATGGGCTGACCCGTTTTCCTGTCCCAGACGACGGTGGTTTCACGCTGGTTGGTGATGCCGATCGCGGCGATCTGTTCCGGCAGGATGCGTCCCTTCTCGAGCGCGCCGTTCATCACTTCGAGGGTGCGCTGCCAAATTTGCATCGCATCGTGTTCCACCCAGCCGGGTTTGGGATAGATCTGCTGATGTTCCTTCTGGTCCACAACAACGACATTCCCCTCATGATCAAAGACAATGAAACGAGTGCTGGTCGTACCCTGGTCAATGGCGGCAACGTATTTGGACACGGCGGCCCTCCAAGATTTGAAGATGCCAATATTGTAAAACAAAATGCGGACTGGGAGTCATCCTATCCGCTTTAGATTGCAATGCCTCAACAGTTCGCTTGCTACACGAGCGCCAGCATCGAGTCGAACACCTGGTGGTTCAAGGCAAAGGCGTGATTGGCATTATCCACAATTTTCTGTGAGGCTTCATCTTCCAGCGGCATGGTTGCGATGACGCTCGTGGGTCTGTTCCAGCGCTGAGTAAATGTGATGTAGTTGCACCAAGAACAACCGATAGGCTTCGGAGGTGAGTTGCCCGGCAAAAAACTGGCGGATGAAGGGAGTGGACTCCGCCAAGCGATGGGAATCCTTCGTGCCTTCGCGTAAAAGAACAGAAAGAGGGGAATCCATTGTGGGCTTAGTAGATGAACAATTTCGTAGTGACGACTTCAATCGCTCAGACAAAAAAGCG
>DYKX01000280.1 GCA_020722375.1 Anaerolinea thermophila | reverse complement strand
GCAAGCCCGATTGCAGGGGTTTGGTGAGGGACCAGTAGTGGGAAATTTTTGATTTACGATTTGCGGTTGACGATTGGGTAGCGGTCATGGGGAACTCCTCTGGGGCGCATACAAGTGAACACGTAGACACGGACACACGTAGTCAAATGAGAGGTAGACAGGTTTCAAGTATACCTGTGTCCTTGTGTGCCTGTCTACCTCTGCCTGTGTGCTTCATCGCCTCGCGCAGCGGAATCCAACCTGTGGGCTGTAGTAGGAGGGGTGAGCGCTGTTGTTCTTCCAGACGCGCAAGTCCACTTCATAGGTGTAGAAACTGCCGCCGCGCATATACCGGTAATGCTGATCGGGGTAATCGTCGCCCGTCCACTGCCAGACGTTGCCAGCCATATCATACAAGCCGTAGGGCGAGGCGGAGTCGAGGGTGACATAGCCGTCGTAGGTCTTGCCGTTGAAGAAGCCGACGGGCGTGGTGTTGCCGAGTTTGCCGAACATCTTCTCGAACAGGTCGAAGGACGAGTAGTAGTTGCCGTTGTTGCGTTCGATGTGCTCGCCCCATGGATAGGGCAGTCCGTGACCGTTCACCAATTCGGTGCCGCGCGCGGCTTTCTCCCATTCGATTTCGGTGGGCAGGTGCCAGCCGTAATATTCGCAATAGGCATTGGCGCCAAACCACGAAACCATGGTCATGGGGTGGTTGGCATATTCAGGGATGGCAGCGAAGGTCTGAGTCGTTTCGTCATAGGTCAAACGCAGACCCTCCTCGAAGGGAATGTACAGTTTGTCGCCTGGCACGATCTCTTCCTCGTGCTCATGTCCTTGAAAAGGTTCGCCAGGATAAAAGGCATACACGCCCTCGTGCGTGGTGACGATCCCGCCGGCTTCCACTTCGATTGCGCCCAGGTGAATTTTTCCTGCCGCCAGGGCCTCGTTCAGGAAGCGGGCGTACTGTTCGTTGGTCACATCGGTGACCATGATCTCGTAGTCGTAATCCACCATGGTCATGTGGTCGTGCTGGCCGTAGGGGAATTCTCCAGCGGGGACAGATGCCCAGGATTCAGGATCAATTCCCGGGTCCACGAAGGGAGGCGTGATGGCGCCAACGCTGGGAGCGGGCGCGCAGGCGGCGAGGGTCAATAATGTCATTGCGAGGACGATAGTCCGAAGCAATCCCCCGTTGGCGAGGAGATTGCTTCGTCGTCGCTTCGCTCCTCCTCGCAATGACATGGGGAAGAGTGTCCGCTTCATTTCGACACCTCCTTCAAAATGGCGTTGAGTTCTTCCAGTTTGCGTTTCTGCTCTGCCAGTTCGGCTTCGGCGTTGATTTTCCGTTCCGCCGCGTATTCCATGGACCAATGACCTTTCTTTTGGAGCAAGTCGTATAGCCTCCAAATCATGAACATTGCCAGGATGACCAGGATGGTGCCCAGCCCCAGGTCTATCAGCAGCATGGTGGTGTTGACCACGCCCTGCTGGTTGATCTCGTCCACGAACAGGCGCTTCATCGAGAAGACGGTGGCA
>DYKX01000279.1 GCA_020722375.1 Anaerolinea thermophila | reverse complement strand
GTCCACGTGGATCAGATTGACAGCATCTTCACCTTCGACGAACTGCGCGCCGTGGCCGAGGCAGTCCAACAGGCCGGCGGACGCGAGGTGCACTGCCTGGCCTGGGAATTCGAGATGGAACTCAGCCGCAAGAAAGAGGCCATCGAAGCCGAAACCGGCGTGGCCATCCGCCTGAAATACATCCCGCGCGAGATCATGGAGCCCAACCGGACCGAAGTGCAATTCTTCGAAGCCGGCGCGCTGGAGGCCCGCGTTGTCATGGATAAGCGAATAGAAGAACAAATGGATAAGCGAATAGGAGAACGAATGAGCAAAGTGGACGTGGAACTGGTTCGCTTTACCCCCGCCCTGGCCGAGGCGCCAGAAAAGGAACTCGAAGCCCTGCGCAAACGGGCGGTCAAATCGCCGTTCGACTTTATCGACTTTTGGGCAGTGGACTTTGACTACGCCCCTGACAAGCCTTTCGAGCACCACTGGCAGGATTTTCGCACGCGCAAGGATCGCTCACTCAAGACTCGCACCGACCTTGGTTGGAAGTACGAGACCCCCGGCAAGCACCAGATCGCCGTCAAGGTGATTGACGTCTTTGGTGTGGATACTACCATCGTGCTGGAAACGAATATTGTCAGCGAATGAGGAACGAATAAACGGATAGGGGATGTGCACTTCTTCGAGACTGGTGCGCTGGAGGCGCGGGTTATATGGACTGCTGAAGCAGGGCTTCAGCAATCCAAAGTGGATAACGAATAGGGGATGTGTCGTTCGCCATGCGTTATTCGTTTATCCGCAATAAATTCGTTGACTTATTCGTTTACAAAGGAGTTAAATTATGGCCTCAGCAGAAAAAGCCTCTGGATTGGTGGATGACGGGCTCAACGGGCTCACCCACCAGGTTATCGGCCTGGCTATGGCAGTCCACAATGACCTGGGACCCGGCCACCGCGAATCAACCTATCACAATGCCATGCATCAACGCTTTATAGACGCGGGGCTTATTGCCGAAAGAGAACCGGAACTGCCCATTGTGGATGAAAATGGCAATCTGGTGAACTTTTATCGGCCCGATCATCGCGTTGAGCAGGTGTTGCTGGCGGAGTACAAGGCACATTCGTTTCCTCTGACAAATGATGATATTGCCCAGTGCATAGACTATTTCGCTGCTTCTGATTGTTCAGTTTGTCTTCTGTTCAACTTTGGCCGCAAGCGACTCGAATGGAAACGACTCTTTCCGCCCCAGAAAATCCAGGATCACCGCCGCCGACGCTGGTAATAATAACCCTATTCGTTCCGTCTTTATTCGCTTATTCGTTGTCCGTTTGTGAGGAGCACAGCCATGTCTTTTGAAGTCACCCAGCAAAACGCATCCGCGCTAGAGCCGCTCTTCAAGCCATGGGAAGAGCCGACTATGCATCGGCTGCCCAACCCGACGCCCGGGGCCCCGGCGGTCATCGCGCCGGGGAGGCGTCCCAGCAAAGTGCCCCTGGTGCGCGCCATCCGCGCCGAAGTAGATGCCTGGCGCCGCGGCAGCTATG
>DYKX01000104.1 GCA_020722375.1 Anaerolinea thermophila | reverse complement strand
TCCCTGCTGGTGGCTTATTTCTTCCCCGTGCTGCCGCAGCCCTTCGACAAACTTTACGCCAACGTCGCTCCAGCTAAAATAGCCGCCCTGCGAGCGTTCCGACAGACACACCCGCTGAAAACGCTCAAAGTTGACGGCACAAATTGGGAATATATATCCGCCGGGAGCGGGGAGCAGACCATCCTGTTCCTGCACGGCATGACCGGCGCAGCCGACATCTGGTGGCAGCAGATCAGCCATTTCGAGCCGGATTATCGCGTCATTGCCGTGACCTATCCGGCACTGGACACGCTGGCCGAAATGGAGCAGGGCGTTTTGGGGATTTTAGAGGCTGAGGGCGTGAACCAGTTCAACCTGGTCGGCACCTCTCTGGGTGGATACTTCGCCCAATACCTGGCGGGGCGTCACCCCGACCGGGTGCAGGCCGCGGTTTTCTCGAACACTTTCCCGCCGAACGACCTGATCCTGGAAAAGAACGGCACCATCGGCTCGCTCATCCCGTTTTTGCCGGAGTGGGCGGTCATCGGTGTGTTCAAGGGCAGCTTCACCGACAGCATTTATCCGGCTTCGGGCAATGATGAGTTGACCCTGGCCTTCCTGAACGAGATCGCGGCCGGGCGGATGAGCAAGCGGCAGGTCGCCGGACGCTATGCCTGCGTGGTCGAGAAGTTCGACGCGGCAAACCTGTCGCTGCCGATGCTGATCATCGAAGCGGACAACGACCCCCTCGTCGAGGAAACGCTGCGAGAACAACTCAAGGAGACTTACCCCTCCGCCCAGGTTCACACGTTTTCGGGCGTGGGGCATTTCATCTATCTCAACCGCCCCGACGAGTACAACCAGGTGCTGGAAGATTTCTTCAAGTAAATCTGCTTGAATTTTGACTCCGCTGCAAAAACCTTTTCTAACCACTAAGGACACGAAGGTCACGAATTTTTTTGAAATCATCTTGCGCCGAATTTCAAGATTTTGAATTTCACCTTTCAGAATTCCTTGGTGTACTTCGTGTCCTTTGTGGATAAAGACCTTTTTGCAGTAGACTCAATTTTGAAATTTGTCTTTCCAATGGTGTTTATGGATGTGTGATGCCAACGAAAGTATGGAATGAGGGCGAAGTCGTCGCCGGTATATTTGGCATTCAACCGGGTGATTTAGTCTTTTTTTACGTAAAAAATAAAGGAATTTATGGTTTATGGAAGGTTGTTGGGCAGCCATTTTTCGACCAACAAAAAATCTGGCCTGATGAGCAGCAGCTATTCCCATACAGATTTACCTTTGAGCCGTCTGTAGGTTACTTTCAAAAGCCAATAGCTCTTGCAGACGTGTTCGATTTGAGAGATAAGGGGCGGATATGGACTTTTGATCTCAATCCCGTTCAACAAAAAAACCAATATAAAATTACAATGGATGAAGCGAGGGAATTGGTGCGGTTGTTGCTACGAAACAACCCTATACCTCAGGCTATAACGTCAAATTCAGTGATTTATCATCCTGCTAATTCAACTGAAGTTAAAGTCGATTATTCATCCATTGAAAAAGGACGTTTCAGATATGAAAGTTGGTTGAATGCTTGGTTTATGAAATCCTTTGCTAACGGGGAATTAAAGCAAGTGTTTGGTGATTATCATGAATTTCTAAATCTTGTTCCCACTACATTTAACAAAGTGATGGACATATTTTTGACTCATGTGGCGGATATTGATGGTATGCAAATTCTCTTCAAGTTTAGCTGTATTGAACTTAAAGCTGGTCATGCCGATGAACAAGATTTGAGTCAAATTCTTCGCTATGAAGATTGGCTTACTCGAAGGTTAGCGGCTGGGGAAAGAGACATGGTCCAAAGCATTCTAATAGCTGCTGATTTTTCTGAAGGTGCTTTAGAATACATTAATGGTCGTCAACGAATAGAAGAAAAAGTAGTTCGTCTGATAACTTATAAAGTACAAGCAAACCATCAAGTTGAGTTACAAGAAATCACCACTTTCTAAAAAGGTGAACCATGTTCGTAACTTTACGCAACGATTTTCAAAACAAAATTTGGCGGCAAATGTTCTTGCAAAACGAAGAAGAGCGGTCTCTTAAAAATCGTATGTTGGGTGCTTACCAGCATAAAAGTTTTATAGACAATGATTCTAATTCCTTTGGGAATTTAATCTTGGATTTTCTTGAAAAATCGCTTTCGAATCTCTCGCATATACGGCCTGGGAATTGGAAATTTATAAATGGCTTAAGGGCGGATGATTTTGAGCAGATAGATGTTTGCCGTGTTCCTGTATGTGATGAGGAAATAAATCGGTTTCAGCAACTGGTTAGTGGCAACCAAGTTGCAAATATGACATATCTTCGTCAAGAAAACGGTAAAGATTTCTTGTTGTATGCGGTAATTATTTGCATAGAGAAAATATCTATGAGTGACAACAGGATTGATACTCTTGTTAGTGGTGTCAATATAAGTCGGCGATGCCCATATTTCGTCGTTACTACCGAACTTATACCATCACATCTGGCAAGAGTTGTTTTAGGTGTGGGGGACATTGATTGCATTTATCATTTCGCGCTTCCTGAATTGATCTCCGCCGTCGAGCAGGCCGACAATCAAGACCAACTCGAAATGCTGCAAACAATGGTCGAAGGCCGCCGATTGCGGGATATCAGCGATTTGCCCTTTGACCTGGCGGTTTAGCCAAAACTTTCATTCCACAACAGGAGCCTCCCATGCCCGAAGAAGAAACCAAAAAGCCCGAAGACGAAGGAAAGAAAGAAGAAAAACCCACCCCGAAAGACAATATCGTCACCACCCAGCACAGCGTAACCGTTGGCGGTAAGGAGATCAAGTACACCGTCACCGCCGGGACGATCGTGATGAAGGAAGAGACCCCCGACCGCGAGAAAGAGTCCGAGGGGGAGAAGCCCAAGGCCCAGTTCTTCTTCGTCGCCTACACCAAAGACGATGTCGAAGACAAGTCCAAGCGCCCGCTGACCTTCTCGTTCAACGGCGGCCCCGGCTCCTCGTCCGTGTGGCTGCATTTGGGATTGCTCGGCCCGCGCCGGGTCGAGATGACCTTCGAGGGCGACCTGCCCCAGCCGCCCTTCAGGCTGGTAGACAACGAATTCTCCCTGCTCGACGAGACCGACCTGGTCTTCATTGACCCCGTCAGCACCGGGTACAGCCGCCCGGTCGAGGGCGAGAAGGCCAAGCAGTTCCACGGCTTCAAGAAGGACATCGAGTCGGTCGGCGATTTCATCCGCCTGTACACCACCCGTTACCGGCGCTGGCTCTCGCCCAAGTTCCTGATCGGCGAAAGCTACGGGACGACCCGTTCCGCCGGGCTGTCGGGCTATCTCCAGGAACGGCATGGACTTTATTTGAACGGGATCATGCTCATCTCGTCCATCCTGGACTTCAGCACGGCGCACTTCGGCCCGGGCAATGACCTGCCCCACATCCTGTTCCTGCCGACCTACACCGCCACGGCCTGGTACCACCGCAAGCTGCGCCTGCGCCGCCCGTTGCAAAAGATTCTGGCTGAAGTCGAGAAGTTCGCTCTGGGGGAGTACGCCCTGGCGCTGTCGAAAGGCTCCCAACTGACCAAGCGCGAACGGGCCGTGATCGTCGAGAAGCTGGCCCGTTACACCGGCCTGTCGCCTGAATACATCGAGCGCACCGACCTGCGGATCGAGATTTTCCGCTTCACGAAAGAGCTGCTGCGTGACGAGGGTCGCACCGTGGGCCGCCTAGACAGCCGCTTCAAGGGCATTGACCGCGACTCGGCCGGCGAGAACTTCGAAGGCGACCCGTCCATGACCAACATCATGGGGCCGTACACCGCCGCCTTCTACGATTACGTGCGCGGCGAGTTGAACTTTGAGACCGACATCCCCTACGAAATCCTTAACGGGAAGGTCTGGCCGTGGTCGTATGCCGAGTTCGAGAATCAGTACCTGAACGTGGCCGAGACCCTGCGCCGGGCGATGTCCATCAACAAGTATCTCAAGGTCTTCGTGGCCAACGGTTACTACGACTTTGCCACGCCCTACTTCGCCACTGAATACACCTTCAACCACCTCGGCCTGGACGAAAGCCTGCGCGGCAACGTCAGCATGGGCTACTACGAGGCCGGGCACATGATGTACATCCACATGCCCTCGCTCGAAGCGCTCAAAGCCGACCTGGCGGAGTTCATCCGCAGCGCCATGCCGGAGTAACAATCCAACCACAGAGACACTGAGTCACGGAGATTTTTCACTCACCCTGCTCAGTGTCTCTGTGTCTCCGTGATGAATATTTAGCGCGAGTGCGACGCACCCTCAAATAGTCACCCTTTTTATCCAATTTTGCTATAATCATCTTATGCAAAATAATCTTATTGCTACCCCACAAGAAAAGATCGCGCAATTTTGCCGGAAACACCACATCAAGAAATTGTCTTTTTTTGGTTCTGTATTGCGCGACGACTTCAGGCCCGATAGCGACATTGACGTATTGGTTGAGTTTGAGAAAGGTCACACACCCGGTTTTGCGCTGATCAACATCCAAGATGAACTCTCGGAATTGCTCGGCGGAAGAAAAGTGGATTTGGTAACGCTCAAATTCTTAAACCGGCGCATTCGTGACAGTGTGGAAAAAAATGCAAAAGTCGCCTACACCCAAAGATGACCGGGTTTATGTCACTCACATGCTGGAAATCTGCCGGAAGGCTGTGAAGGCGGTGGGCGGCAAGACCAGGGCCGACTATGACGGAGACGAAGATGTAGTTTGGCAGGTAGTTACCAATGATTTGCCCCTCTGATCATTGTGTTGGGAAAACTCGACCTTTCTGAATAATTTTGGAGACTGACATGGAAAGTTTTGCTCGCGGTTGGAATTTTCTCAAACAGGCCTGGGAGATGGCCTTCAAAGATAAAGACTTGATCAAGCCGTCCATCTATGCGCTGGTGGTCGGCTTCGTCGTCTCCATCATTGGCATCATCCCCATCGTCGGGGTGGGGCTGCTGTTCGGCGAGTCGCGCATTGGGCAGGGAGTCACCTTCGTCCTCGGCGCGTTGATGGTCTTCGTCAACTTCACCGTCACCTACGTCTTTTCGGGGATGACCGCCTACCTGATCTTCGGTTATCTCTCGGAGGGCGATGGGCGGATGGACAAAGCCTGGGCCATCGTGCGGCGGGACTTCTTCGACATCCTGACCCTGGCCGCCGTTTCGACAGTGGTCAACATGCTCAAGAACGCTTCCAAAAAGCGCCAGCAGCGGGGCGGATTGGGAGGTATCGTCGCCGGGATGGCCCGTGCCGCGGTCGGCCTGCTGGACGTGCTCTGGACCGAGGCCGCTTTCCTGATCCTGCCGGCGATGGTCATCGACGACCTCAACCTGAAAGACGGCGCCCAACGGGTCTGGAACATCACCAAGCAGAACCTGCTCCTGATCGGGATCAGCACCGTCGGCGTGCGGGCCGTGACCGGGCTGATCGGCTTCCTGCTCGGCCTGACCGGCGCGGTGATCGGCTTTGCCGTCGGTTACGGGATCATTGCCCTGCTCGGGGCCGAGACCCTGGGCCTCATCCTGGGCATCGGCCTGGGCGCGATGATCTTCTTCGCCTTCGTCCTGGTGGCGAGCGTGATCAGTGGTTACACCGGGGTCGCCTACCACACCTGCCTGTACATCTGGGCCAGGGACCAGGAGCGCGCCGTCGCAGCCGGTCAGCAGGTTCAGGTCCACGCGCCGCAGCCGCTGGCCGCAGTGTTGGGGTAGCCGATGCAGCCCGACCGGTCCCGGCGCGAAATCATCACCTGGGAAGACGTTGACCGCCTGATCCAGTACCTGCTCCCGCAATTCGAGCGCGAGTTCACCGCTATGGTCATGGTGACCCGGGGCGGGATCATCCCCGGCGGCATGCTGGCCGAAGCGATGGGCGTCACCCACATCCTGACCGCCGCGGTGGATTTCCCGGCGGAATTAGCCGGCGAACGCGACAAGCTCAAGGTCTGGCCGCAATTCATTCAGTTTCCTTCGGACAACCTGCTGCGCGGACGCCCAACCCTGATCGTGGACGACGTGTGGGGTTCGGGGCGGACGATCACCGCCGTCAAGAACCGGGTCTCGGCCGCGGGCGGGTTCCCGCAGACCTGCGTGCTGCATTTCAACCCGTATCGCAATTTGTTCGGCGCCTCCCGCCCCGATTATTACGCTGCTGTGACCGACGCCCACATCGTTTACCCCTGGGAAATCGACCGCGGCCCCAACCGGATGTTCTCCGGCGGACGATAACGAATGCGCAACCTGAACGTTGACCTTCAAAAGAAAATTGACATCCTGACGAGCAACAAATACCTGGAGGGTCTGAGCCGGGCCAACATCGAAAAGCTGGCCGCCCACACCGCCCTGTGCGAGTACGAGCGCGGCGAAAGCCTGATGTGGGAGGGCGACCCGTGCGCCGGGTTGTTCATCATCCACGAAGGGTCGGTCAAGCTGTTCCGCCTGTCGCCGCAAGGACGCCAGTACATTTTGCGGGTGCTGCAAGAAGGCGATACCTGCAACGAAGTGCCGACTTTCGACGGCGGGACCAACCCGGTCAATCTGGAGGCGCTGGAGACCTGCCGGGTCTGGGTGGTGGAACCGGCTGCCGTCCAGGAGGTGTTGCGCGCCAACCCGGAGTTTGCCCTGACCGTGATCAAACACCTGGGCGAAAACCTGCGGGGCCTGGTGCAGATGGCGAGCGAATTGGCTTTTTACCAGGTGACGCATCGCCTGGCGCGGCTGATCCGCGAGTTGTCCGACGAGGAGTTGAGCGGCGAATCCGGCCCGCGCTGGACGCAGGACCAGATGGCTGCCCGCCTCGGCACGGTGCGGGAGGTGGTGGCCCGCTCGCTGCGGGAACTGGAGCGCAGCGGGGCGATTGCAGTCGAAAACCGCCGTATCCGCATCGCCGACTCGACCGTGCTGTCAGAGTGGGCGCAAGGGCCGTGGAATTGAGGGATGAGAAAGTAGAGAGCAGAGAATAGAGAGCAGAGAATGGAGATTGGAAAGCGCCTCGTGTGTGACGAGGCGCTTTTGAATTTCGGGAATCAGGGGGTATCGTGGTCGTCGCCCATGTTCATGCTACCGCCTTCGTCCAGCACGGTGACGGTCAGGGTGATGTCTTCATGGTTCTTGAAGTGCAGGGTCACGTCGAAGGTCTCGCCGGGGGTGAGGTCCTGTTTGAGGCCGATCAACATGATGTGCAGGCCGCCGGGGGCAAACAGCACGTCTGCGTCTGGGCCGAGGGGGATGGAAGGTTGCATTTGCATCTGCATCACGCCGTTCTCGTCAACGGACGATAGGTGCAGTTCTGCAACGTTGGCGACGTCGGTCGAAACGCTGAGCAGTTCGTCCCCGGTTTCGGCGTGGTTGTGAAGTTCGAAATAGACCGCGCCGTTCCCGCCCTGTAGCGCTGGGCGAGACCAGGGTTCGTGCACTTCGATGCCGCCATTCGAACCGCCGCAGGCGCTGAGAACAAGCGCGCCTAATAAAACGATAGTACCGAGACTTTTCTTCATACTACGCTCCTAAAAAATTTGATAAGGTTTTTTTGATCGTCACGCCGTCTTTTTTGCGTGCATCATCCTGTGAAGGAATTCGATGGTCTCCTCCATTCCTGCAATTTTGCCCCCAAACCCCGTTTGGAAGCGTTCGGCATCCTTCCGGTTGCCGAAGGCCAAAACGCTGGGCGCGCAACAGATTGTCAGGTCATTACCGATCAGGAAAGTTGCCTGGGAGGTGCTGACCATGTGTCCGTAAAGAAAATCGGTGGTCATGGATTGCCAGACATTTTCGATTTTTTGTTGCAGCATCAGGCCGCAGTGGGCACAGCAGGCGCGCAGTTGCTCGCCGTTGGTCAGGCTGAGGGTGAAGGCTGTCCGGTCGCTGACGGGCCGCCCGCACATGGCACAGGTATGGCTGTCCGACGTGGCCCGGTTGGTGGACAGCGCCACGCTGCCGTGCTTCTTGACCACCAGCCCGGCCGATTCAAGCCGGTTGAGGTCGCGATGGATGGTCATGGTCGAAACGGACAGGGTATCGGCCAGCAACTGGATCGAAATCTCGCCGGCCTGTTCCAGCTTTTTGAGAATGCTTTTTTGACGGGTTGAGTAGGTCTCGGCCATTTGTTTCGCTTTGTGATTTATAACAGAGATGTAACAGAATTTATCAAACTATAACGACCGGGAAACGGGTTGTCAAGCGAGGCAAGGGTTATTTTTCGGCTATGGATGGGGTTAAAGATAAATCACCCCCCAAGAAAATCGCAGTGCCTTCCGGCGGATGAACCCCGCCGGAAGGCACTGGGCCGGACCGGTAAACGGCTACGGCTGGGTGTAGTAGGTGCCCACTTCGAGCAGGGACGGATCGTTGACCGACTGGGCGGCCTTCATCTGGGCCTGGCGGGCCATATTGGTGGATTGGGAAAGCAGGTTCAAGACATATTCGGGGTTGTGGAAGCCCATGCTGTTCTCTGCTGAGACGTAATCCCACATGAACTGGGCCTGGCGGTGCAGTTTGCGGGCTTCGTCGAGCAAGGCCGCGTCGGCGCCGGGATTGGCTGCGGCGGCTTTGATGGCGTTGATGGCGTCCACCAGGGCATCTTCGGTGGCGATTTTGGTGTCGTAGACCTGCTTCTGGATGATGTTGACCCGCCCGACCACGTAACTCACGTCGGTGTGGCACTGGCCGCAGGATTGCTCGGCCGTCAGCAGCGGGGATTTGACGTCGTGGCTGGAGTATTTGCTGGCCCCGTCCCGCGTGTAGGGCATGTGACAGTCGGCGCAAGCCACGCCGGCGTTGTAATGGGTGCTGTCGGCTGTGAACATCTCATAATCGGGATGTTGGGCCTTGAGCATCGGCGTGCCGGTTTCGGGATAGTCCCAATCTTTGAACCCGGAAGACTCGTAATAGGCGATCATCTCCTCGGCTTTGGTGCCGTTATCCCATGGGAAGGTCAGGTACTTGCCGTCGCCCTTGAAGTAATATTCGACGTGGCAGTTGGCGCAGACCACGGTCCGCATTTCCTGGCGGGTGAAGGTCGTCCAGTCCTTGCCCTGGCGCTCGAAGGCCTCGGCCAAAGCCGGATTGGTCACGATCAGGCGCATCGTCCCGGCTTCGTGACAGTCGGCGCAGCCGATAGTCTCGTTGATGTGAGTCCCCAGTTCGCTGAACTTCATCTTGTCGAATTCTTCCATGCCCATCTCGGCCCACAGCCCGGGATTGTTCGCGCTCTTGCAGGAATAGCACGTGCCGGGCGTGGTCTCGTTGACCCGGGCGGTGGCGCGCACGTCTGCCAAGGCGTTGGCGTGGCCGCGGTCGTCGTTGTAATCCTTGCTGAAACCGTAACCGGCGAACAGGATCACCTGCCGGGGATCTTTCTCCAGGTGTGAGAACTGACTCGAACCGCCGTAGGTGGTATCAATGGCATTCGTCTTGGTCTTCAGGAAGCTCGAATACTGGTTGGGGAAGTTGACGCCCCACTTCGACGAGTCCGGTTCCATTGGGACGATCTCGACCAGCGGCTCGAAGCCGCGCTGCTCCGGCGGTTGGTTTCGCATGAAGACCAGCACACCGGTCAAAGCCGCGGCCAGCAGGACGATGATGCCGGCCAGAATGTATGTCGTGTAGCGTTTCATAAAGCGTTTTCTCCTTGAGGGCGATTACTGTTCCTGTCGCGGGACTGGCGAAATGCCGCGGTCGCCGTGGGCTACCGAGCGGTGACAGTCCCAGCAGTTTCGATCCAGGGGCATGGCGCTCTCGACCATGCTCTCCACGGTGTCGAGGTGACAGCGGATGCAGTTCCCCTGGATGATCGCCTGCGTCTCCTCGTTGGCGCGGATCATGACGGGCGTTTTCCCGGTGCTGAACACGTAGACGTCGTGCATGCCCGATTTGGCCTTGACGTAGTAATACGCAAAGACGTTTTCGTGCGGCAGGTGGCAATCGGCGCATTTGGCCCAGCGTTCGTGGGGGGCATGGAACCAGTTTTCGTAGGCGGCATCCATCACGTGGCAGTTGTTACAGGTGTTGGGGTCGCTGCCCAGGTAAGCCGGGGCATCCGTGACCACGATGAAGACGCTCAGGGCGATAACCAACGCGGCCAGGCTGACAATGAGCGGTTTTGTCACGTAATCTCCCTTCCGGGTTTGCCAGCTCGAAGCGCATCCGAGCGGCGTTAAGGAGCGCTTAATGTACTTGATTTCACGAATTCATATTGTGATTTGCGCCATAATCCGGGCGTGATCCCTGAATTGGACTAATTCTAT
>DYKX01000278.1 GCA_020722375.1 Anaerolinea thermophila | reverse complement strand
AATAGCGTTAACAGGCCCTAACCCGTTTTTGTTTCTGCGGCTGCCATGATGCTTGGCCCTTTGCTTAGCACGAGTTCGGTGAAGGCTTGGGCGGCGGGGCTGAGTCGTTTGCCGTCGCGTTGCACCAGATACCACTGGCGCTTGAGCGGAAAACCTTCGACGTCGAGGACGCTCAACTGGCCAGAGATGAGTTCCGCCTGCACCGTGTGCAGCGAGACCAATCCCACGCCCAGACCGGCTTCGACGGCGTGTTTGATCGCCTCGTTCTTGTTCATTTCCATGGTCGGCTTGAAGGGCAATTGTCGCTCTCGGATGAAGTTCTCCAGGGCGTTGCGGGTGCCCGATGCGGGTTCCCGCACGACCAGGGGCTCTTCGAGCAGGCGCTGCAGGGAAATGGCGCGTTTTCTGGCGAGCGGGTGGTCGGGAGCGGCGATGATGACCAGCGGGTTGTCCATGAAGGGCTGCGCGCTGAGTTGATACCCTTCGGGCGGCGTGCCCATCAGCGCGAGATCGCTGACGTTCTCGGTCAGGTGACGCAGCAGGGTTTCGCGGTTGACGACATTCAGGCTGACCTCAACATCTGGATACTGGCGTCGAAACAGCGCCATAAGACGAGCGGCAAACACGCTGGCCGTACTGGCGACAGACACCGACAGCACGCCGCCCCTGAGTCCTTTCAAGTTGGCCAGAGACTGTTCGAGGTCGTTCAGTTCGCGGGTGACGATTCCGGCGCTGCGCAGGGCGACGTTGCCAGCTTCGGTGAGTCGGATTTTTTTGCCCGCATGCTCGAACAGAGGCATATCAAGCAAATTCTCCAATTGTTTGATCTGCATCGAAACAGCGGGCTGGGTGAGATGTAGCTTCTCGCTGGCGCGCGAAAAACTGCCGCAGTCCGCCACGGCCTGGAGAATTTCGAGTTGCCGGAAGGTGATTCTGATCATCAGTAAAAAATTCTGTAACCGCAAAAAATTCTTAGTTTACCTTATGAACCAAGCGATCCTATAGTTGATTTTTTTCAACCCATCCGGCCGACAAAGGCCGACGCACAGAGGAACGACATGGCTCACGATCAATCCAGCCGCTACGTCAATCTCGATCTCAAGGAATCGGATCTGATCGCCGGTGGCAAGCACATCCTTGTGGCCTACAAGATGAAGCCCAAGGCGGGCAATGACTATCTGGCCAGTGCGGCGCACTTCGCCGCCGAATCGTCCACCGGCACCAATGTGGAAGTCAGCACGACGGACGATTTCACCAAGGGGGTCGATGCCCTGGTGTATTTCATCGATGAAGCCACGGAAGACATGCGCATCGCCTATCCGCTGGAACTGTTCGACCGCAATGTCATCGACGGCCGCTTCATGCTGGTGTCCTTTCTGACGCTCACCATCGGCAACAACCAGGGCATGGGCGACATTGCGCACGCCAAGATGATCGATTTCTACATGCCTGAGCGCGCCATCCAGATGTTCGACGGCCCCGCCAAGGGCATCTCCGATCTGTGGCGCATCCTCGGCCGCCCGATCAAGGACGGCGGCTACATCTCCGGCACCA
>DYKX01000277.1 GCA_020722375.1 Anaerolinea thermophila | reverse complement strand
CCTTGGTGTACTTCGTGTCCTTTGTGGATAAAGACCTTTTTGCAGTAGACTCAACATTGCGTTAAGATTTATTTGTTTGTGAAAATTTGGCCTTGACTTACCCTTGACTTATTCTCGAAAGCGCCTATAATCGGGCGAAACTTGCAGATATGATGAATACGACCCTCTTCACCCTCGTCCTTATCGTTATTATTTCGGTCCTTATTCTTAAGGACCAGTTTACGGTTGGGACGGCAGCGGTGAGAGTGAAATAACGACACCAGCTTCGAGAAGTATAAGCCGCCCAACCGGGCGGTTTTTTGTTGCCGAAAGGAAGCCGAAATGAACCTGTTTTTCGATATTGTCATCATCCTGATTATTGTCCTCCTTCTTGCGAAGGAGAGACCGCTTGTGGTTGGACTGGTCAGGAGCGTGACTGAGAAATAAGCACACCTGGAAGAAGCAAGAGCCGCCCAATCACAACGGGCGGTTTTTTTTACCCTCACCCCCTTCCCCTCTCCCTAAAGGGAGAGGGGGGAAAGAATGAGCAATGCGTTCTGATACTGTCAAGAAAGGTTACGACAAAGCTCCCCACCGCGCCCTGCTGCGTGCGACGGGCTTGCAAGAAGAGGATTTCGGCAAGCCGTTCGTGGCCATCGTCAATTCCTACGTGGACGTCGTGCCGGGGCATGTCCATTTGCAGGAGTTCGGCAAACTGGTCAAGGAGGCGGTGCGGGAGGCGGGCGGGGTGCCGTTCGAGTTCAACACCATCGGCGTGGACGATGGGATCGCCATGGGCCACGCAGGGATGAAATACTCGCTGCCGTCGCGAGAACTGATCGCGGATTCGGTCGAGACGATGATCGAAGCCCACCGCTTCGACGCCATGGTCTGCATCCCCAACTGCGACAAGATCGTGCCGGGGATGATGATGGCCGCCATGCGGGTCAATATCCCGACCATTTTCGTCTCCGGCGGGCCGATGGCCGCGGGGCGCACGCCAGAAGGCGAGACAATTGATCTGATCTCGGTCTTCGAGGGAGTGGGCGCTTTTTCGGCGGGAAAGATTGATGAGGGGCGGCTGTCTGTTTTGGAGAGATTTGCCTGTCCCTCGTGCGGTTCCTGCTCCGGGATGTTCACAGCCAATTCGATGAACTGCCTGATGGAAGTGCTGGGGCTGGCGCTGCCGTTCAATGGCTCGGCGCTGGCGAAGACGGAGGAACGCGAGGCGTTGGCGAAGAAAGCCGCCGTGCAGATCATGTTGCTGCTGGAACGCGACATCCGCCCGCGTGACATCGTGACCGCCGAAGCCCTCGACGACGCTTTTGCCCTGGACATGGCCATGGGCGGCTCGACCAACACGGTGCTGCATACATTGGCGCTGGCGAACGAGGCGGGGGTGGATTATCCGCTGGACAGGATCAATTCTGTCGCCGATAAAGTGCCGCACATCTGCAAGGTCTCCCCGGCGGGCAAATGGCATATCGAGGATGTGCATCGCGCAGGCGGAATCCCGGCCATTTTGAACGAGGTCCAGCGCGGGACGGGGATGCTGCATCTTGAGCGGATGACGGTATCCGGC
>DYKX01000276.1 GCA_020722375.1 Anaerolinea thermophila | reverse complement strand
GAGGCGGCATGGCAAAACAACGCATCGAAAAGACGCTGGTCGTCTTCACCGAGGAGGAAGTCCGCCGCATCCTCGAACTGGCGCGGCGGGATGACGACGAGGAGATCCGCCAGTTCATCTTGAAGGTCTTCATCAAGAAAGTCGAACACATCCTGCGCCGCAGGTGTGGTTGAAAATATCATGTACCTCGACTCCATCACGCTCACCAAAACCCTGCCCTGCCTTGCCGAACCCGGCCGGATCATCGCCATCGGCAAGCCGAACCATCCGTTGGATGAGGTCATTCCCTACCTCGCCACCCTGCCCGGCATTATTGCCTACAACCCCGAAACGCGCACGCTCACCTTCCGCCGTCCGCATGGATTTATGACGCTCTACCCAGACAAAGTGTACATCACGCAAGTCGTGGATACGGCTGAGGGCTTGCAGTTGTTCGAGGCGCTCAACGAAGCGGTTAACGCGGTATGGGAGAAACGTGAAGAACTGGCAGCAGTGATGAAACCCAAATCCGCGCCGCGTCACTTGGACATTTGGGAATTGCTGCCGCGCTCCAATTGTGGCGCGTGCGGCGAGGCCACCTGCCTGGCGTTTGCGGTTGCGGTCATCCAGCACAAACGCGCCCTCGTCGAATGTCCGCCACTGCAATCCGACTCATCCTTTGCCGACCGCAAAGCCACATTGGATGCAATGCTATGAGGACCCATCCGATTGAAATTTTGGCGCAAGCCATTGCGAACAAGCAGCCTGCTGCGCTGGCGACGGTTGTTGAAGTAAGTGGCGCCTCGCCTGCCAAAGTCGGCGCGCAGATTGTTTTGCTTGAGGATGGAACAACAGTGGGGACGGTCGGCGGCGGGAAATTGGAATCTGCAATCCTAGATGACGCCCGCCTCACCCTGACCGAGAGCCTGCCGCGCCTCCCCAAATATTCCCTCACCGAAGAGGGGACGGACGCGGTCGGGACGTTGTGCGGAGGGGAGGTGCGCGTCTTCATCCAGCCCTTTCTGCCCCCGCCGCAACTGATCATTGTCGGCGGCGGACACATCGGGCGTCCGCTCAAAGTAATGGGCGAGGCGGCTGGCTTCGATGTGCTGGTGGTGGATGCCGAGGCGGGACGCGCGAACGTCCCAGGATTGGACTCGGTTCATTTGAGGCGGACAGCTTCGTCGTCCTGATCACGACCGATCACGTCTCGGACGAAGCCGCGCTGCGGCAGGTCATCCATTCGCCCGTCCGTTATATCGGCATGATCGGCAGTCGTCACAAATGCGAAACGATTCTGGGTCACCTGCGCGAAGACGGGATCGCTGAAGACGAGTTGAAGCGCGTCTACGCGCCCATCGGTTTAAATTTGGGTGGCTCCACGCCCGAAGAAATCGCTGTTTCAATTTTGGCAGAGGTCATCGCCGTGCGGCGCGGCGGCAGGGCGGCGCGCAAAGACTAAATTGTATGTATATCACATGGCAATCAGGATCGCTCCGATCACCAAGCGGAGCCGTGCGTTTGCCTGATACTGCCGTCACCGTCCCAACACCCGCGCCCTCTGGTGCATTTTGACGGCAGGGATCAGGAA
>DYKX01000275.1 GCA_020722375.1 Anaerolinea thermophila | reverse complement strand
TACAGGCGGTGGCGTTCCTTTTCATCCACGCGCGGCAGGCTTCCCAACAGGCCAACGGTATACGGATGGGAAGGATTCGCGTACAAATCCTTGACATCCGCTTCCTCAATGATGAAACCGCCGTACATGACCATCACACGCTGGGCGAGGCCGGCCACCACACCGAGGTCGTGGGTGATCCAAATGATGGCCATGCCCAACTCGTTGCGCAGACGCTTGACCAGGTCCATGATCTGCGCCTGGATGGTTACATCCAACGCAGTGGTCGGCTCATCAGCGATCAGGATCTGAGGCGAACAGGAAAGCGCCATGGCGATCATCACGCGCTGACGCATCCCGCCCGAATACTGGTGGGGGTAATCTTTCAGGCGTTCACGCGCGTTCGGAATCCCCACCATGGCGAGCAATTCGGTGGAGCGATCCTCCGCTTGTTTCCTGGACATGCCCAGGTGGAGCATCAGCGGTTCTGCCAGTTGCTTGCCGATGGACAACACCGGGTTGAGCGACGTCATCGGGTCCTGGAAGATCATGCTGATCTGCGCGCCGCGCACATGGCGAATCTCTTCATTGGACATCTGGAGGAGGTCCTGCCCGAAAAAGAACGCTTTCCCCGCAACGATCTTTCCGGGAGGGGTGGGTATCAGGCGCAGCATCGAGTGCATGGTCACGGTCTTGCCGCAACCACTCTCACCAACTACACCGAGTGTTTCACCTTCTTTCAAACCGAACGACACACCATTGACCGCGTGAACAACCCCATCCGGGGTCTTGAAGGTGGTCTCCAACCCTTGAACATCAAGTAACATATCAGGCATCCGCGTATTCCTTTGCCGTACTGCATTGAAATGTGATACCAAGGCCTACAAAACAGTAGCCGAAATTATACCCAATTCTACAAGAGAGTCAACCATAGGAAGGCCGTAGGCATATCGTAGGGCTAATATTGAGAAAAAAACAGTTCCAGAGTATGGTTTTTAGCGCTTCTTCGGCATTACATTAGACATCACAGAAAAGAGGCAGATACGCATCCGCCGATTGCTTTTTTGTTGACAGGCCTTCCCGCCGAAAGTAGAATACACTCCATCAACTTTCCCAGGAGAATGTCATGCTAAAAGAATTCAAGGATTTCGTCATGCGCGGCAACGTGCTGGACCTGGCCGTGGCGGTCATCATCGGCGGCGCGTTCGGAAAGATCGTCGCCTCGCTGGTCAATGATGTGATCATGCCGATCATCGGCATCCTGATGGGCGGGGTCAGCTTCATCAGTCTGGAAGCGACCGTCGGTTCGGCGGTGGTCAAGTACGGTGTGTTCATCCAGACCATTGTGGATTTCCTCCTCGTCGCCTTTGTGGTCTTCCTCATCGTCAAGGCGGCCAACAAAATGAAGAAGCCCGCGCCCACCGCTCCCGCCGAGCCGACCACCAAGGAATGCCCGTACTGCTTCTCAGTCATTCCTATCAAGGCAACCCGTTGTCCCAACTGTACTTCTGAGATCAAGTAGACAGGTACACAGGTACACACGGAACACACGGAACACGCAACACGTCCCGCGGCGCCGTCCTCATCCGCGGGACTTTCT
>DYKX01000103.1 GCA_020722375.1 Anaerolinea thermophila | reverse complement strand
CGATGCTGATGAAACGGACAATACCCCTTCCGCGCGGGCTGACGATGTAATCGTCTGCGATGACGACCAGCCCGTGGACGCCGTGGGCGGTCGCGCCCAGCGCCAGCACGCTGGCAACGAATCTCCAGAAGGGAGTGGCCCACGGTTCCAGGTCGGGCACGTTCGTGCTGAGCACGTGGGCGCTGTTGGGCATGAAGCCCCAGCGCAGCACGTCGGCCAGGTTCATCTGGGTACGCGCCCCCATCACCAGCGCGCCGATGATGGCGAAGAGCGCCAATGCGTACATGGCCAGCGCCGAAAGCCGCGTGAAAAGCCACATCAGCATCTCAAAGTTCAGGCCGCGTTTCGAGAGGGAAAGAGTCCTGGATTTGGTTGCCATGTCAGCCTCCCAGCGCCGAGGTGATAATGACGAAGACGGCCAGCCCGTAGATGGGGAGGAAGACCGCCCACTCCACCCAAACGGCCTCCCGCAAATGGGATAGCAGACTCGGCCAGAGGTCCAGGAGGGTGATGCGGAGTCCGTTGATGGCGTGGAACAGAACGAAGAAGAAGATCACGATCTGGAAAGCCCAGTTCTCGTAGATGTTATTCAGGGCTTTGCCAACATCGCCGCCCAAAAACGTGGACAGGATGTGGATGGTGATGAAGATCGCCATGCCCAACCCGCCAATGCGGTGCAGGACAAAGGTCAGCATGGGACCCTGTCCCTTGTATTTCAAACCAGTTGCCAGACTGACGTTCCTTTTCAGGCCCATCGAGGCCTCCTTGCGATTTGGGATTTACCACAGATGAACACAGTTTAAATGGATTGGGGAGATTCTCTTCAAGTTGTCGAAGTAATTCCAGTTCATCCGTGTTTCTCTGTGGTTAAAACGCATTTCACGCGCTCTAAGGGGAGATGGCCTATTATCTCACCCAACTTTCTCTGAATAAAAGTGACAATACTCATGGGTTATTCGTTTCAGACTTCCTCTAATAAAGAAGGGATTGAACCGTATAATCCATCGGGTAAAATCAACGCTATTCAATTCTAATCGAAACTATACAGTGTTGTGTAGAACAAGTCTATAGACTTGTTCTACGATTGGAGGTAGCATGTCCGAACCTGTCAGCCGTAGGGATTTCATGAAGGCCACCGTCTATGTTGTGGGGGGAATGGTCAGTGTGGCAGTCGGCGTTCCTGCTGCCGGCTATTTGATCGAGCCCGCCCTCAAAGGCGGAGGAAAAGAGGCGTGGGTCCCTGTCGGGAAACTGGCGGATATGCCCGAGATCGGCAAGCCGTATCCGTTCTCGTTCACCCGCGTCCAGGTCAACGGATGGGAGCGCACGTCCACTAGTCACGGCGGATTCGTCATCCGCAAATCCGAAAATCCAGATGATATTCTTATCCTGAGCAGCCGATGTACGCATCTCGGCTGTACCGTCAACTGGGTTGACGAGCAGGATGTCTTTCACTGTCCCTGTCACGATGCCACCTTCAGCGAGGATGGCGCGGTGATTGACGGCCCGCCGCCTCGTCCCCTGGACCGTTTTTCGGAATTCCGCGTCACCGAAGACGGCATCCTCGAAATCTTCTACTCGGAGGCTTAGGCCATGTGGAAAAAACTTTTCGCCTGGCTGGATGAACGCCTCGGCCTGAACGACCTGCAGAAGAACCTGCTCGACCGCCCTGAACCGAAAGGCAACTGGTGGAATACGCTTGGCTCGGCCAGTCTGTTCCTTTTCATTTTGCAGGGTGCGACAGGCATCTTCCTGACCGTTTATTACACCCCCTCGCCCGACCACGCCTACGATTCCATCCAATACATCATGAACGATGTGGCTTTTGGTTGGCTGATCCGCGGCATCCATCACTGGGGCGCAACGCTGATGGTATTGGTGGTTTTCATCCACATGCTGCGCGTCTTTACCACCGCCTCGTACAAGTATCCCCGCGAACTGACGTGGATCATCGGCGTTGGCCTGCTCCTCACCACGCTTGGCATGGGTTTCACGGGCTACCTTCTGCCGTGGAACCAGCGGGCATACTGGGCCACCACCGTCGGGACGGAGATTGCAGGCGCGATGCCGTTCCTCGGCGAATTCATCCTCAAAGCGCTGCGCGGCGGCACGGAATTGAGCGCGCTCACCCTGCAACGCTTCTTCTCGGGTCACATCTGGATGCTGCCGCTCGTCCTCGTGGGATTGATCGGCGTGCATCTTTATCTCATCATCCGCCACGGCGAATCGCACTGGCCGACGAAGGAAGACTGAAGATCAGTACACGGATTACGCGGATGGCACGGATGGACGCGGATTTTTTAAAGAAAATCCACGCAAATCCATCTAATCCGTGAAACCCGTGTACAAAGGGATTTTCATGGAGACACCATGAACGAAGACACCAAAAAGAAAGTCAACGAACGCTATCAGCACGAACTGAACAAGGGCGAATTTTTCTGGCCCGACAGCATCTTCAAGGATGCCATTGTCGCGCTCGGGCTCACTATTCTGCTCATCCTGCTCGCCACTTTTGTGGGCGTGGCAGGCGAACCCAAAGCAGACCCCTCCGACACCTCGTACGTTCCCCGCCCTGAGTGGTATTTCCTCTTCCTCTTCAAATTCCTCGCGCTCTATGGACAAATTCCTGTCATCGGCAAGATCGAATGGCTGGCCGCGGTTCTGGCCCCGAGCATCGGCATTGCCTTCATCCTTCTCCTGCCCCTGCTCGATAAAAATCCCGACAGGCATTATGCGAAGCGCGCCACCGCACTGGGCATCACGGCCATCATCGTGGTGGACATCGTCCTCCTGACGTTGATCTCCAACGTCCCGACCGTGGCGCCTGAAGACGCCGATATTTTGGTCAAACTCTCCGCCTCGCTCCAACCTTACGCGGGACTCGTCATCCCGGGCGTTGTCATCCTCGTGCTGATCGCCCTGGCGTACTATTTCAAGAATACTTCATGGAAATTGGTGACATGGATTACGACAGTTAGCTCCCTCTTGATGATTGGGCTGACGGTTGCCATCCTCCTCTTTGCGCCGAAAGTTGAAGCCGCAGAGACCGAGGTCGCCAACACCCTCGTGGACCAGATCTTCGCGGGCCAGGATTTGTATTCCATCCACTGTATGGAATGTCACGGCGACGACGGCAAGGTGACCGTCATCGAAGGTGTGGAAGGACTGGAAGGCAAGGAGATCAGTCCCATCAACAGCCACGATGTGCTGTACACCATCAACGATGCTTCGATGGCCGAGGTCATCGCCTACGGACGCCCCGAGGCGGGCATGAACCCCTTCGGGAAGATGTACAACCCCGAAGGCCTGAGCAAGGGTGAGATTGACAACATCGTCATCTTCATGCGCTACATGTGGGATGACCGTTTTGAACTTCCCGCCGAGGCGCTCAAGCCGCTCTTCCCGCCGCTTGCGGATGGCGAAGTGCCTTCCTACGATGTGCATATTGCACCCATCGTCAAACGCTACTGCATCTCCTGTCACCGCGCGGGCAAGGAAAACAACAACTACCTGATGACCTCCTACGATGAAATGCTCCACACAGGCGACAACGTGGATCACAACATCATCGCAGGCGACGAGAATTCCTACCTGTTGCAGGTCATCCAGCAACACGAGATCGTGGACGAGAACGGCGATGTCATCATCGGCGTCATGCCGCCCAAGACCACGCTCAAGCCCGACATTGTGGACGTGTTCCTGCGCTGGATCATGAACGGGATGCCGCAGACGGCGGAAGACGCGGCCGCGCTGTTCACGCCGCCCGCCCCAGTGGTCACGCCGACGCCGTAGTAAAACGAAAAGCGTAAAACGTAAAAGGCGTCCTCATTTCGAGGGCGCCTTTTTGTATTTATCCACTTGCCAGCCTGATTTGTAGATTGGCTCCAATTGCCTGGGCATATTTCCGCAAAGTGGATAGCCTTACATCATCGGCGTGGTTTTCGATCCGCGAAATAGCCGATTTTTTTGTTTTCAATCGCCGCGCCACTTCCTCCTGCGTCAATCCCGATTCTTCGCGCGCCTGGCGCAGAAGAACGCCGATTTTGAATTCGGCATAACCCTCTTCAAATCCGAGCGCGAATACCTTGTCTTTGGCGGTGCGCTTTTCAATGTATTTTTCTACGTCACTCATCGTTTTCTTCTCCTTGCCAAATGGTCTTCCATTCGCCTTGTCGCTAACTCGATTTCCTGTGGTGGGGTCTTCTGCGTCTTTTTGGCAAAGCCATGCGTCAGGATCAGCAGATTCCCATTTTCAAAGAAACCCAGCAAACGGAAAATATTGTTGCCAAATTGAATACGGATTTCCCAAAGTTGCGTTCCCGTCAGTTTTTTGAAGTATTGGAGTGGAACGGAATCGAGTTCCTCGATTAACCGTAGAACCCACAATACCTTTTGGGCTTGCTTGCCTGTCAGTGAATCCAAAAAGTTTTCGGCTCATGTGTAGAATCTGTGCGACAACGTGACAGTCACTTCCGAAGTGACTGTCACGTTGCACACTCTTTACAGATGAGCCAAGTTTTCAATGGGATTCTTGCCGCTGGGCAGACTATAGAACTGTATGGTCCGCATAAGCGGATGTTATCATATATGTGAACTTTTCGCAATGTAAAAACTTTCGACTGTGCGGTTACAATACGTTATCCCATTATTTCAGGAGAACCCATGAAAACCCCAAGCGGACTCGAATACATCGAAATCGAAGCAGGCACAGGCGCGCAGGTGGCGGCTGGCAAGACCGTCAGCGTGCATTACACGGGCAAGTTTCAGGATGGGAAGGTCTTTGATAGTTCCATCTCGCGCGGCGAGCCAATCACCTTCACGTTGGGCGCGGGACGCGTCATCAAAGGCTGGGACGAAGGCATCGCGCTGATGAAGGTCGGCGGCAAAGCGCAGTTGATCATCCCCCCCGATCTGGCCTATGGCGAACGCGGCGCGGGCGGAGTCATCCCGCCGAACGCCACGCTCGTGTTCGACGTGGAGTTGGTGGACGTGAAGTAAGCAAAAAGTCGGGACTGCTGAAAGTCCCGACTTTTCTGTTCGTCTGATTCTTTATGCTGTGACAATATCCTTTGCCCACTCGCGCTCGGCACGATACCACTCGAACAACCGCGAGATGCCATCGCGCAGGCCGACCTGCGGCTCCCAGTTGAGCATGGCACGTGCCTTGGACACGTCTGCCCAGTTGGAGCGCATATCGGCCAAATCGGGCGGACCGTATTGCACGATGGCTTTCTTGCCGATGATCTCCTCGGTCAACTTGATCAGATCGTTGATGGTGACAACTTCGTGGCCGCCGAGATTTATGATTTCGTAGCCGAGCGGTTTCAGGGCCGCGATACTGCCGCGGGCGATGTCGTCAATGTAGGTGAAGCCGCGCGACTGCTCGCCGTCTCCGTTGACGCGGATGGGACGTCCCTCGGTGATGCGCTGTACGAAGCGGAAGATCGCCAGGTCGGGACGTCCTGCGGGGCCAAAGACGGTGAAGTAGCGGACGATGCTCACGTCAATTTTGTGAAGATAGTGATAGGAATGCGCCAGGACTTCCGCTCCCTTTTTACTGGCCGCGTAGGGTTGGAGCGGTTCACTGCTCGAGGCGGTTTCGGGCGTGGGGTAGGGCGGATTCGCGCCGTAGATGCTCGAAGTGGACGCGAGCAGAAATTTTTTGCAGTCCGTCTGGCGGCAGAGTTCGAGCATGTTGAGCGTCCCGAGGATGTTCGAGTTGAGGAAGACCCACGGGTCGCTTACGCTGTAACGGACGCCCGCGCGCGCCGCGAGGTTGATCGCCGCGTCGAAACGGCGGCCCGCCAACAGGTCCAGAACGGAGCGCTCTGAGATGTCCGCGCGGACGAAGTCGAAGCCTGTCAATGTCTGCAGGTTCCTGAGTCGAAATTCCTTGATGCGGACGTCGTACGCGTCGTTCATGTTGTCCACGCCAACGACGGTGTGTCCCTGCTCGATGAGCATTTGCGACATGCGGGCGCCGATGAAACCCGCCGCGCCGGTGACCAGATAATTTCCCATTAAAGCCTCACAACCTTTTCGTTGCCCTTCGACAACTTCCCCGTCGCGTTGCGCGTGTCGAAGACGAACTTTGCTTCTTTGATGATCGCGGTGTAATCGTAGACCTTGTGGTTGGTGACGATCACCACCGCGTCTGCCTCACGGACGGCCTGCATCACGTCTTGCACGCTGTCCATCTTCCAGCCTTCGTATTCGTGATGAATCTGCGGAATGTATGGGTCGTGATATTCCACTTGCGCGCCCTTCTTTTTCAACAGGCCGATCACATCCAGCGCGGGGGATTCGCGGACATCGTTGATGTCGGGTTTGTAGGCCGCGCCCAGCACAAGGACGCGCGCCCCGTGGAGGATCTGGCCGCGATCGTTCATGGCCTCGAGCAGACGGCCGACCACGTAGCGCGGCATGTTGGTGTTGATCTCGTCCGCCAGCCCGATGAAGCGCGCGTTGTAATTGAGGGCTTTCATCTTCCACGAGAGGTAAAGCGGGTCAATCGGGATGCAATGGCCGCCCAGCCCAGGTCCGGGCGTGAATTTCATGAAGCCAAACGGTTTGGTGGCGGCCGCGTCGATGACCTCCCACACGTCCACGCCGAGGCGCTCGCACATGATCGCCAGTTCGTTGACGAGGCCGATGTTGATCATGCGGAAGGTGTTCTCCAGCAGTTTCGCCATCTCCGCCGCCTCGGCAGACGATACGCGGTGGACGATCTGGATGGCGCCTTCGTACCAGGCGCTTGCCACATCGCCGCAGGCCTCGGTGATACCACCCATCACCTTGGGGGTGTTGATGGTGGTGTAGTCTTCGCGGCCCGGGTCCACGCGCTCGGGCGAGAAGGCCAGGAACCAGTCCTCGCCGACGGTCAGTCCGTGCTCGGCGCCGAGTTTGGGCAGGAGCACCTCCCGCGTCGTGCCTGGATAGGTAGTGGATTCAAGCACGACGACCATGCCCTTGTGCATGTACTTGGCGAGTTCCTCCGTCGCGGACAGGATGAACGACATGTCGGGGTCGCCCGTCTTGCGGAGCGGGGTGGGGACGCAGATGCTGACCGCGTCCATGTCTTTCAACACGGAGAAGTCCGTCGTGGCTTTCAGGCGTCCCGATTTGACCAGCGCGGTTACCGCCTCGGTTTTGACGTCGGGAATGTAGGACACGCCTTTCTTGAGTGCATCCACTTTGCGCGCGTCGGGGTCAACGCCCGTCACTTTGAATCCCGCCTCGCCGAACACGACCGCGAGAGGCAGGCCAACGTAGCCGAGTCCCAGAATGGCGATCTCGGCGGTTTTTTCTTGCAGTTTTTGGATGAGGGTGTCTTTGGTGGTCATTCGTATCCTTTTTCGAGCGTAGAAATTTTTCGTGTTCTGTCAATCTTTGTGGTTCGATCCAATTGTCAGCCATCTGGCGCTATTCTGTAAAATCCAACCCAGACAGGTCTTCCATCGTCATCAGCACCGCGTCCTCGCCGTTGTCGCGATAATACATTGGGCGGCGTCCCACTTCGACAAAGCCAATGTCACAATAAATTTTTTGCGCGACCACATGACGGGCGCGCACTTCCAGCAATGCCTTCTTTGCCCCCTCCTCGCGCGCGGAAACCAGCGATTTGATCAGCATCTTCTTCGCGAACCCGCGCCGCCGAAATTTTGGATGCGTGGCAATCGTGGCAATGTGCGCCTCGTCCACGATGATCCACAGCACCAGCATTGCCGCCACCTGTCCGTCCACCTCGGTCACCCAGCAACGCGCCGCGCTGTTCTCGGTCACTTCATACTTGAAGGAGCGTTCCGTCCACGGCAGGGCGAACGAACTGCGGTCGATCTCCACCACCTCGGGAACATCCTCCACTGTCATCCTTCGAATCTCGATCATGGCGGGCCTCCTTCAACGTGTAAATAGATCGGCGCGAGCGAGGCGGCCTCGTCCACATGCCCGGCCTGCCAGCGGTTCCATGCCAGTTCTGCCAGTAAAGCGGGACGCCGCACCGATTGCGCGGGCGATGCCAGCAAAATATTCTTCCGCTTGCGCGATAAGCGTTGACGTTCCTCTGCGGTCAACTCGCCGACGATCAGCGTGGGATGGTGGACCGCCTCCGCGAGTTTATCCGCCGTTGTCGCTTCCGCGTGACCTTCGGCCGTCCACCCGTTTTCGGAGGCGTGGTACCACCCGACGGCGATTCGTCCGCGCCCAGCCTGGATGACGGCCGCCAGCGGAATCTCCTGCACGGGCGCTGCCGCCGCGACCGCGTCCAGTGTGGGAATGCCAATCAGCGGCAGGTGACGCGCGAGCGCGAGTCCCTTCACAAAGGCCAGTCCCACGCGCAGGCTGGTGAACGAGCCCGGGCCGAGGGCCACCGCCAGAGCGGAGAGGTCACCCATCGTCCAGCCGACGCGTTTCAAAAGTCCAGAAAGAGCCGGGGCCAGTTCCACGGTGTGACGCGCCCGCGAAGTCCACGTCAGTTCCGCCGCGACGGTCGCGCCGTCGTAGAGCGCGAGTCCCAATTGGGCAGTGGAGGTGTCAACGGCGAGAAGCATCATACCACTCCAAACATGGATTGGCGCAGTTCGGAGACGAGCGCGTCGTAGCGTTTGCCGTGCGCCTCGAAGCGCATCTGACGATGCTCCTCGCTGACGTGTTCGAGCGCGACCCACAAACGCTCGCGCGGCAGGATTCTCTCGAGCCGTTCTGCCCATTCGATGAGGAGCGGACCCGCATCGAGCATGGTGTCGAGGTCGAGTTCCTCGCCCTCGGGCGCGGAGTCGATGCGGTACGCGTCCATGTGAAAGAACTGCGTCTCGTCCGCGCGGCGATAGACATTGACCAGAACGAAGGTGGGGCTGGAAACCGAGTCAAGCGCCCCCCATCCCTGCGCCACGCCCTGTACGAGGGTGGTTTTCCCCGCTCCGAGATCGCCCTGCAAACAGATGAGGTCGCCCGCCTGAAGCAACGCCCCGAGACGCATGCCGATGCGGCGCGTCTGCTCGGGGCTTTTGCTCACGAAGTCGAGGCTGTGTTCGTCGAGGATGGGCATGGACGGGATTATACACTCGTAGAACAAGTCTTAGACTTGTTCTACAGGCGCGGGGCAGAGACCCACCTGCGAGCCGATGAAACGCGCCACCAGCCGCGCCGATTCGGGACGCGCCGCCGCCAGGCAGTTCGCGGCGAAGCGTTCGCGTTCCTCGGGATTTTTCAGCCATTTTTCGAGCGTCCGCACCACGCGGTCGGAGCGCGGCGCCCAAACGCCCACGCGTTCCTTCTGCACGAAGGTGACGTTGCCGTCCTCCTGACCGGGCAGGCGCGCATTCAAAATGATGGGAAGCCCCGCGATGAGCGCCTCGGCAATCGTCCCCGGGCCGGCCTTGGTGACCACCACGTCGGCGGCGCGCATGAAATCGGGCAGGTCGCGGGTGAAGCCGTAAACACGCGCGGGAATCTTCCACTTGTGCGCGTCGAGTTTTGCCTTCAGGCGTTCGTTCCGCCCCGCCACGACAACCAGCCCGAGGTCCAGCCCCGATGCGTCAATGGCCTCGGCGTTGGCGAAGATCGGTCCCATCCCGTCGCCCCCGCCGATGAGCAGGACGATCATCTTGTCCTGCGGCCAGCCCAGTTTTTTGCGCAGGGTGTGTTTATCGCCCAGCGGCGCGCAATACCGGTCAGAGATGGGCTGTCCCACCACAAAGACTTTTTTGGGCGGCATGTGATAGAAGATGGCGCGCTCGCGCGCGTATTCGGTGGGGACGAGGATCAGGTCGGCGCGCCTGTCGAACCACAAGGCGTGCGTGGTGACCGGATCTGTGACGACGGTGATGAAGCGGCGCGTACGATTCTTTCCCAGCGCCTTGAGCATTACCGAGTTGGCGACTGGATGTGTAGTGATAACGATGTCACTGGGATGGCTGTTCAGCAAGGTCTTTGCAGCACGGGCAGTGTAAGGCCAGAACGCCGTCGTGAGAACGCGTGCCTGCGGCCGTCCATCGGTGGCGTAAAATCCCGCTCCCCATAATTGCGGCGCTTTGACCATCTGCGGATAGAGTTCGGGCATTTTGTTGAACGGGATGGGCGCGTACTCTTTGAAGAAGTCCACCATCTCGGTGGTGACGGAATCGCCGAACTCGAGTCCGAGCGCTTCGATGATGGCTTCGCTTGCGGAGCGATGACCTCCGCCTGTGTCGGAAAAAAGGACGAGAATGTGAGGTTTTTTCATGGTGTGAGATTCGCTTCTTTGCTCGGACCCTCTGTCGGGTTCGCGTGGATAATGGATTTGGCGCGGCGCATCAACTCTCGGCGCGTCAGCATGACGCGGCGTCCGCACCCGAGACACGCCAGCCCGATGTCCGCGCCGAGACGCGTCACCTTCCATTCGGACGATCCGCACGGATGCAACTTCCGCATGCGGACAGTGTCGTTGAGTTGCAGGTCTGGGAGCATGAGAAGATTATACCCGCCCTGAAGTATTTGACCGTGAGTATTCTATGATAAACTACGCCAGAAACCAGGTTTCTGCGAGAAACCTGGTTTCTAAGAGGAAACATGACCCACGAAACCTACC
>DYKX01000102.1:4949-10591 GCA_020722375.1 Anaerolinea thermophila | reverse complement strand
TGTCTTTCTCGATCAATTCCTGGCCCGGGCTGGAACACATGAACTTGTAATCGCGGGCGATCGCAACATCGGGTAAGTGAGCGGCCCATTGTGCCACGTCAGCCACGTCCACTACCCCGGCGATGTTCGAACCACAGTGACAGACATATACGCCGATTTTTTCACTCATAGAGTCTTCTCCTCTCAACTTGCTGTGCTTTGAGCAAGGGATAGCATCGAGGCGCCGACGCCGATGCGCTTGGCTTCGAGTCCCAGGGCCATCCCCATCAGTTGTGTGAAATACACAACCGGGATCGAAAAATGGGTTCCGAATTCCCGGTTTACCTGGCCCTGGTACACTTCCAGGTTGACGTTGCACATGGGACAGGTGGTCGCGATCACGTTTGCGCCGCTGTTGACGGCATTCTGTAACAGCCGGTACACCATGTCCAAGGCCGCCTTTCGGTTCGTGATGATCAGGGAACCGCCACAACAGCGCGCTTTATAAGCGTAATCTACCGGCTCTGCGCCGAGCGCCGAAAGGAGTTCCTCGAAGAATTGAGGATTCTCGACATTTTCTTTGTCTTTTCTAGGCCGCACAATCTGGCAGCCGTAGTAAGGCGCAACACGCAGCCCCCGCAGCGGATGGTTCACCTTTTGCTTGATCGCCTCAAGCCCCACATCCTCGATTATGACCTCGATCAGGTGACGCACCTTCATTTTTCCTTCCACGCTCAAGTTGTCTGCCTCGAGGGCATAGTTGAGATGCTCGGCCAGGTCGGGGTCGGTTTTCAGGTATTTGTTCGTAGTGTAGGCATTTTTGTAGCAGGCGCTGCACGGCGCGACAAAATCCTGCAAGCCGGTTTGTTCCGCAATTGCCAGGTTGCGGGCAACCAGCGTATGCGCCAATAGTTCGTCTACCGGGAAGTAGGCAGTGGCCCCACAGCAGTTCCAGTCCTCGAGTTCCTGCAAATCCAATCCCAATTCAGCGGCCACCGCCAGTGCGGAGAGATGATAGTCCTTTCCCAAACTCTCAAGAGAGCAACCGGGATAATAAGCATATTGCTTCATTCTGTCTCTCCTATCGGGATGACTCTCCTGACCATTTTTTGAACCTTTTTGAGCCTCTTGACTTTCCTGGGGAGCAGGGGCATCTTGCCCTTGAGGAGCAGTCCAGAGGCGATCAGGCCCTCCTGGAGGATGTCCGCCGCGCTATATTTGGGCAGGTAGGTTGCTGCCAGGATGGGTTCAAAGGAGCGGCCAGAATTCACAATCATCTTGACGAACGCTTTCGAGAATTCGGGGCCGAGCAAACCTTCTTTGTATTGGCCCTTCCACATCGTATAGCGTTTCAAGGCGTACATCATTCCTGCGATGTCAATCCCGGCAGGACATCTCACCGTGCATTGATAGCAGGAGGCGCATGTCCAGTAAGTGTTACTCTCCAGCACATCTTCCTTCATGTCGGCGCGTATCAAACCGATCAGCTCGCGCGGCGAGTGGTCCATGAATTCGATTGCCGGGCAGGAACCGGCGCAGGTGCCACATTGGATACAATCCTTGATGGGGTTCCCGTGGCTGGCATACATGATATTTTCGATCTCATTGTGGAAAGCAAGTTCAACGGCCATAACCTATCTCTGCTCCTTCCCGGCTTGCGCTTGTTTTTCTTCGGCCATCCTCAGTAACGCGCTCACTTTATCCAGGAGGATTTTGGGTTCCACCGGCTTTTCGATTAATTCATCCATCTCGACAAAGTGAGGATGCACAGGCTGACCAGGGAAGAGGAAGGCGATCTGCTCCCTCATGCCGGTGATGATGAGGACGGGCATCTCGCGCAGTTTGGGATCCTTGCGGAGTTTGCGGGCGATCATCACACCCTCTGCGCCGCGTCCCATCATGATATCGAGTAGCAGCAAGTCGTAGGGACGCGATTGCAAGGCTTGCAGGCCCGCCTTCGGGTCGTAGGCAACCTCCACTGCGTATCCTGCGGTGTCGAGAATGGACTTGATCCCCGCCACGTAATCGGGGTCATCGTCTATAATCAGCAATCGTTTAATCATGTCGTGCCTCCGTTTCTGATAGGTTCGTTTGAAACATGATGTTGTTTGCAAGTAAACAAGTACGCACGTATCTCGTCATTGCGGGGAGGGTCGAGTAGGCCGAGTGTTCTTCGAGGCCGTATCGAGACCCGACGAAGCAATCTCCGCGCGGTGGAGGGGATTGCTTCGCCGCTCTGCGGCTCGCAATGACGGTGGAATGGATGGGTTTTCAAAGTTCAAGTGTTTTGCAGTACCGCAAGATTTATCTTGCTCACCAGCGGCAACATGAATGCTGCGGTACTACGTGGCGGACTTGGGCAGGCGGATGGTAAACGTCGTACCTGCTCCTGGTTCGCTTTCGACGGCAATGGAACCGTCATGCGCTTCAACAATCTGGCGGCTGACGGCCAGCCCGATGCCGTATCCGCTTGCTGCGGCCTGGCCAGTATTGCCGCGGTAAAATCCATCGAAAATATGCGGCAGGTCTTCTTGCGGGATTCCCACGCCGCTATCTTGGACCGACACTAAAACGTCGTTCTCGCTTTCCTCGACTTTCACCATGACTTTGCCTCCATCGCGGGAGTATTTCACGGCGTTGCCGAGGATGTTGGTGAAAGCCTCCGAGAGGCTGAGTCCGTCGCCCATTATGGAGTGCACCGATTCGCCAATTGAAGTGACGATCTCCACATCCTTGCGCACGGCGTACGGTTCCACGTTTTCGAGCGCTTTGGCAATCTCGTCTTTTACCGAGACCTGCGTGAAAGTCTCTTTCATCTGTTTGGCGTCGAGCGAGATGGTTTGCAGCCAGGAGTTGATGAGTTTGATCAGGTCACCGATGCGGCTCTTCGTCCGCGCCAGTTTGTCTTTTTGGTTCTCTTCGAGTTTGTCGGCCAGTTCGAATTCGAGCGCGAACAGGTTCTGTTGGACGGCATTTAGCGGCGACTTCAACTCGTGCGAGACAATGTGCGCGAAATGCTCACGCAGCATTTCTTTCTCGCGGCGCAGGGCGATGGTTTCGAGCGTCAGCCGCCGCTTCTCCAGACTGCGGCGGGCGATGAGACGGAACTCATCGGGCGTGAACGGCTTGGGCAGGAAATCGTACGCGCCCTTCTTCATCGCGTCCACCGCGGAACTGACGGTGGCAAAGCCTGTGATGACGACCATCACAATCGTCGAGTCCAGCACGCTGACCTTTTCCAGCACCTCAAAGCCCGAAATGCCGGGCATTTTGAGATCCACGAAGATCAGGTCGGGGCGGAACTCCTCAACCAGGCGCAAACCCGCCCTCCCGTCGGCGGCAGTGGCGATCTCGTAGTTGCCTCCTGCCAGGATCTGCTCGCACGAGTCGCGGACGATCTCTTCGTCGTCAATGATGAGAATCCTAGGCTTTGATTCCATCAGGTTCCTCAACTTCCTCGGTCACAACGGGCAGACTCACGGTGAAGGTGGCACCGTGGCCGTATTCGCTTTCAACCGTGATCTCGCCGTTGTGTTCCTTGACGATCCCATAACTGATGGCCAGTCCAAGGCCAACGCCGTGACTGATCTCCTTAGTGGTGAAGAAGGGGTTGAAAATCCTTTCCATGTTTTCGATGCTAATGCCGTGACCCGTATCCTTCATTTCGACCTCGATGGTCTTGCAGTTGAGTCCCATGCAGGTCGAGAGATAGAGTGAGCCGCCGTCGGTCATCGCTTCGGCCGCATTGATGATCAGGTTCAGGAAGACACGCTCGATCTGCGAGGGGTCAACCACGATCATCGGCAAACTTTCGTCGAGATTCTGGTGGACGGTGATGTTGTGAAACAGCGCTTGATGTTCCACGAGCGACACGCAGCGGCGCAGGAGGGCGTTGATGTCGGTGAGCATCTTCTGCGTTTTTTTCTGCCTGGCAAAATCGAGCAAGCCGCGGATGATCTCACGGCAGCGGTTCGCCTGGATGGAAATCTTTTCAAGGTTCTGCCGGGAGGTCTCGTCATCCATCTCTTTTTCGAGCAACAGATTCGAATACGTGACGATGCCCTGCATCGGGTTGTTGAGCTCGTGCGCCACGTTGGCTGCCAGTTGACCGATGATGGCGAGCCGCTCCGATTCCATGATCTTGCGTTTGGTGAATTCTTTCAAACGCTCGTCGCGTTGGCGCAATGCCTCGGCCATCTGGTTGAAGCGGTAAGAAAGTTTGCCAAGTTCGTCGTAACTGGTCGACTCCAGCTTTACGTCGAGATTGCCGTTCGCCAGTTGCCGCGAGGCGTTTAGCAAATGGCGGATCGGCATGGAAATCTGGCGCGAGATCAGCAGGGCGATGAAGGTAGTCAACGCCGCGCCCACCAGCGCAACTCCAACGAAAGCCAGGATCATCTGTTTCTGAACATCGGTGTATTTCTGTTCGAGAATGCCGACGTACAGAATGCCGATGGCTTTCTGGTTCACATCGCGGATCGGTTCGTAGGCGGTGATATACCAGTCGTTGACCACGTAGGCGCGCCCGATCCATGGTTCTCCCTCGACGATCACGCGGTTGTACACATCCTCTGCAACGCGTGTCCCAATGGCGCGTTCGCCGCGCTCGTCCATCACGTTGGTCGAAATCCGCACGTCATCCTGGAAGATGGTCGCGGTGCCGATGTCCTTGCCTTCGTACATCACGTTCTGGAAGACGGTCCCTTTGACCTTATCCACGATTTCGTAGTTTCGGTTTAGCAGGATGCCGCCATAGACGACGCCGATGAGATTCCCGTCCGCGTCGAGGATGGGCGCAGCGGCCTTCAGCATCATGCCCGCTTCTTCCTGGACCTCGGGACGGGCGCGCGCCATCGGAGTCTCAACGAACCTCATATATGCCTGCTCTGCCAGCGCGGGCGATTCGCGTTGCAGTTCCTCGGCAGACACGATGACTGTGCCCGAAGCGAGGGCCTTTGTCCGCAAAACCTCGCTGATGATTTTGTCCCGACTCTGGTCGTCGCCCGTCATGGACGGATTGCTGATGCGCAAGACCACCTTGCCGCGGGCGTCCGTGATGGTCAGGGTATCGAGGCCCTCGTTGTTCTTGAAGCGGATCAACTCGTCCAAATACTCCTGGCGGATGTCACCTTTTAGAATATCGGCCATAAACAACCTGACGGTCGTGAATTCGACAGACTGCTCAAGATGCAACAGTCTGTCCTGATAAATTTCGCGGGCGGTGTTCAGGTCGTTGCGGACGCGCTCCTGCGCTTCGGCGATGATTCGGTTGTTAATGATCTGTATTCCAACGATGGTAAAGATGAGACTGCTCAACAGAATGATGGATAGAAAGCTCAGGGTCAATTTGGTGGCGATTGGCAGCCTGATCCTTTTGATCCATGCGCTGGCGGTTTTGGTTACCGCGTTCATGTTGAGTCTGTCTCCTTTCAGTTCCATTCTGTCATTGCGAGGAGGGTGGTCTTCCCGACGAAGCAATCCCCGCGCCGTGGAGGAGATTGCTTCGCGGAGTTTACACTGAGCGAAGCGAATGTGCTCGCAATGACGAGATGCTATAGAGCCTCATACACCAACTCGATCAAATCCTTGACCTGTAGCCTGCTCTCGTTGCCCGTAGTTTTGACCGCGTCCTTGAACATGGTCACGTCCTTCGGGCAGGCCAC
>DYKX01000102.1:0-4849 GCA_020722375.1 Anaerolinea thermophila | reverse complement strand
CGAGTTGCCGTAACGTCCGATGTTGGCGAGCGCGGTCTGGAGGGTGGCGTCCATTTGTCCCTGATCCACAAGGAAGCGGCGCATGTCCACGAACGCGCCGACGTGGTCAATGAACGCCGGGCAGACTTGTGAGCAGGCGCGGCAGGTGGTACAAGCCCATAACTCCTCGGAAGAGGCAACTTCGCCATGCAGGGCGCGTCCGTTTTTCTCCCACAGATGCGCCTCCAGTTTGATCAGCATATTACGCGGCGAGAGAATTTGCGCGCTTGCGTAAGCGGGGCAGACATCCTGGCAGCGCCCGCAGCGCGTGCAGGCCTCGAAATCGAGCAGTTGTTTCCAGGTGAACTGCTTCCACTCTTTCACGCCCATGCCGTCGTCCATGCGCGCAGGGGAGAGCGCCCCAACTGGCTGCATGGATTGGAAGTAGATATTGAGCGGAACCGAAAGGATGTGGAAGAGTTTGGTGAAAGGCAGGCTGGCAATCACGACGAAGGCGGTCAAGATGTGAAGCGACCAGATGACGAGATGCAGGGTCTGGTTGGTCGGCTCGCTGAGCGAGAGAAATCCGGCCGCGATGAGGCGTCCAATGGGCGACCATGCCTCCCAGTCTGGCCGCATGACGGCGATGCGGAGTCCTTCGGTCAGGTAGCCGCTGAGGGCAATAAAGGTCAGCAGGACGAGTGCGTAGGCGTCGTCGCGCGCCAGCGTTTTCAAGGGGAGGTCTTGCAGGCGAGCGGGGCGCGTCGCGTAGCGGCGATAGATGGCCATGCCCAACCCCACGATGACCAGCAGGCCGAGCAAGTCCAGCGCGAGTTCAAAGGCGATATAGACCCAGCCCGTGAGGAATTGGAAACCGAAGAAGAGATGGGTGACATCCCAGTCCACGGTGGCGAGCGCGGTACCGACGGCGAGGACGAGCATGCCCCAGAAAATGGCGAAGTGCATCAAGCCTGGATAAATCTCGCCCAGCGTGCGCTTTTGTCCGAACACTTGAACGATCACCGACCAGATGCGCGCCCAGAAATGTCCCGCGCGTTTTTCCGGTTGCCCCTGCCTCACGCGCAGGATCCGCCGCGTTACGCCGTAGAGGAAGACGATGGCTGTCAGCAACGCGAAGATGTACTGGGCAACTTCCGCCCAGTGTGGGATGTTCCAGAAGGTTTCGCGAATGGGCATAGCGTTGCTCCTGTAGGTCGGAATTAATTCCGACCTACGCGGCCTGTTTCGCTTTCTCGGTCAAGGCGGGGACGAGTTCGAGCAGATCAATGGTTGTGCCGTATTTTGCCACGTTGAAAATCGGTGCGTTGGGATCGGTGTTGACAGCGATGATCACGTCACTCTCGCCCATGCCTTCCACATGTTCGGGCGCGCCGCTGATGCCGAGCGCAAGATAAACCTTGGGCTTGACGCGCTTGCCCGATTTGCCGACCAACCGTGAGGTGGGCAGCCAGCCCTGATCCACAACGGGACGCGAGGCGCTGACCTGCGCGCCGAGCGCGGCGGCGAGTTCCTTCGCCATCTCGATGTTGTCTTTGATTTGAATGCCGCGTCCTACGGAGACCAGGAATTGCTCCTTGGCGATGTCCACGTCGCCCGCTTCGGGTTCGATATATTTTTTGAGCGTCACGCGCAGACTGTCCAGCGCGGGCGGTGTGAAAGTTTCAATGGCGGGCGCTTGCACGGCCTGTCCCTGCTCAACTTTGTATCCTCCGGGCACCATCGTGACCAACGCGGTGGGGGAGGGCAGGTCGCCTTCGGCCATGATCTTGCCGCCGCAGATTTGCGAAACGAATTTTGTGTCACTGGTGAATTTGACGCACGAGCTGACCAGCGGCAGATTTAATTTTGCCGAAAGCCCGCCCGCCACGTCCGCGCCGATGGTGGTGTGACCGAACAGAAAGGCGCGCGGCGATCGCTCTTCGATGAGTTTGGCGAGCGTAAGTTGATAGGCTTCAGACGTGAACTCGGCCAACGCGGGATGGTCGGCGTAAAGCACACGGTCGGCGGAGAGAGTCCGTGCCAGCCCCTGCGCGTCTTTGCCGAGCAGGACGGCGGTTACGTTGCCTCCCGTTCCTTTCGCCACTTCGCGCGCTGCGGCCAGCATGATATACGAAATATCCGCAATCGTTCCCCGCAGGTGTTCGATGAGGACGAAGATATCTTGAGTCATGTCAACCTCCTCACATTACACCGAGTTCTTTGAAGATGCCGATCAGACGATCCGCAACTTCCTCAGGGCTGCCCTCGATGATGTCCGCGCGTTGTGTGGGTTCGGGTTGGAACATTCGGCTGACAGTCGCGCCGCCGCTGGAATCAAGGGCAGGGACCGCGCGCTCTTCGATCTGGACTGTCTTGCTCATTTGGTTGATCTTGCTGTAGGCCACGTAGCGCGGCGGCTGTTCTGCGGCTTGGATGCCGAGAACAGCGGGCAGTTTCACCTCCATCTCGGCAATGATTCCCCCAGGATATTCCTTGTGGACAGCAGCCTGATCGCCGGCGATGGTGATGCCTGCTACATAGCCCACATAAGGCAGGCCGAGATATTCAGCCAGCAGCGCGCCAACCGGGCCATCCAGGTCGTTGTGTGCCTGCACACCCGTCAAAATCAAGTCTGGCTGAATTTCCTTGAGGAGATCCGCAAGGACGCGCGCCGCGGCGTGACTGTTCATCGTATTCGCGTCAACTCCCGTCAATTTGACGAGTCGGTCTGCGCCTTTAGCGGCCGCGGTGAAAAGAATTTCATCCACGCCATCCCCCTCGGCGCAGATGACGGTGACCTCGGCGCCGCCGCGTTCTTTGAGCAGGATGGCCTGCTCGATAGCGTGATCGTCGAATTCGTTGATGATGAGACGCAGCCATGTCGTATCAAGAGCCGCCCCGCTTGAATCTATGCTGAGTTCTTCGACGAGATCGGGAACGAACTTAATAGGAACCGCGATCTTCATTTCGTTACTCCTTCTTCCATCCGTCATTGCGAGGAGGGTCGAGTAGGCCGAGTGTTCTTCGAGGCCGTATCGAGACCCGAGCGCCTGCCCTGAGCCTGTCGAAGGGAAGCAATCCCCGCGCCATGGAGGAGATTGCTTCACTCCGTTGGTCTCGACGGAACGTCTCGACCAACTCCGCCCACAATGACGGAATCACGTGTGTACGTGTGTACTTGTGTACCTCTCTACCTCTAAATATCCATAGACTCAACCAGCAACTCCGCAATCTCGCGCACCTTCAAATGGCTGGCGTTCGCATTCGTCTTCACCGCATCCTCGAAGCGCGGCGGCTCGTAGGGACAGGCAACCGCCAGGATGTCCGCGCCCGAGGCGAGGGCTTCCTTGACGCGCCACTCGGAGAGCCGCACGTGGGTCTTTTCCCATTGGAAGCCATCCAACCACATTCCACCGCCGCCCCCGCCGCAGCACAGACTGTTCGTGCGCTGATGCGCCATCTCGGTCAACTCCACGCCTGGGATGGCTTTCAGCAGTTCGCGCGGCGCCTCGTAAACGCCGTTGACGCGTCCGAGATAGCACGCATCGTGGTAGGCGATTTTCGCTGTGACTTCTTTCTTCAGCAACGGTTTGATTTGCTCCAGCCGTTCGAATAGAAATTCCGTGTAATGCCGTACTGGATACGAAATGCCCAGCGCAGGATATTCGTTTTTCAACGCGTTGTACGCATGGGGGTCGGCGGTGATGATCTCCCCAAACTGGTATTTCTTGAACGCTTGTCCGTTCTTCCTCGCCAGCATTTCGAAAATGCCGCGCTCGCCTGCCAGCCGCTGAGAATCGCCGTCGCTATTCTCCTCAGGGCCGAGGATGCCGAATTTGATCCCCAGCGCGTTCAAGATTTTCGCCAGCGCCTTCGTAACGGGAATCATGCGCGGATGGTACGAGGCGTAATCGCCGACGAACCATAACACATCCACGGGCTGGCGCGTCTTGCCAAGCAGGTTCACCTCGGGGTGCAGTCCCGCCGCCCAGTCTGCACGTTTGCGAGGCGACTCGCCCAGCGGGTTTCCATATTGTTGTGAATTCTTGAGTGCGGCCTGTAACTCGGTGGGAATGTTCCCCGCCAAGACCATTTCCTCCTTCACGCGCGTCATCAGCGCGGCAGTGATGGGAATTTGCGATGGGCAGAAGGCCGAACAGGCGGAGCAGGATACGCACATCCAAACGCTGTCAGTTTTCATCACCAAATCGAACACCCCCGCTCGCAATGTGCTGATGATCTTCCCCGGTGGATATTTCATGGAATAGCCGAATGGACACACGCCCGAGCACGTGCCGCATTGCAGGCACCTGCGGATTCTTTCTCCGTCCTTCAGTTCATGCAAACTGGAATAGAAGGTTTCGCTGACAGATGAGGCGGGAAGAGTCATCACAGGATTCTCCTTCTTTGCTAGCATGGAAAGATGCTCTATATCATTATGTAAAAAAAATCACAATAAAACTAGAGCCTGTTATCATATTAATATGTGATAAATATCACTAATAGCCTGTATAGGCTACAACGCCATGCAAACATTGTGCCATAGTATCATTATCAACTTTCGAGACCAAACAAGTGTTGATATAATCGAGAGCATTCGGTAATTCAAGTTCCACAGATGTACACAGATAAAAAGGATTGGGCTCGATAAACGCAGTGAAGACCTTGCAGGAAAGGCAAATTGGCGCAAATACGAACCTTGTTCATCCACCATCAAGATTCATCTGTGTTTATTTGTGGTTTGAAAATAATCGTTAAAATTTTTAGAGGAGTTTACAAATGAACTTTTCAATGTGGAAGAAAGCTCTCAACGTCATCCCCGATGTCACCAAGGAGGAATGGGATCGCCTCGACGTGATCTCGAAGTGGC
>DYKX01000274.1 GCA_020722375.1 Anaerolinea thermophila | reverse complement strand
CCGGGTTATGATGGGAAATGGGAAAGGCTAAAACAGGTTGGACAGGAGATACCAGAGGTAAGCCATCCTGTCCTTTTCCCCCAGGAGTGAGGCAGCGAGCAATTGAAGGATGATCGTGAGCGCGTAATAGAATTTCATGGCCTGCCGTTCCTTATTGCGCATTGTGGATTTCACCAAATCTTGCTAGAACGCGTCCGCCTGCTCCCAGTTCGGGCGGCGGCGGTGGCCTTTGCGGACCTGCGCCAGCACTTCCATCGGCGTGTGCAGGATGCGCCGGCACAAATTGGCAATCCTCGAGGCGGAGCTGCCCCCGTTCTGGATCGGCATCAGGCGGCGTAATTCGTCCTGGTCCAGGTAGGTGTAGGTTTCTTTCCCCAGGGCCAGCGCCACGAAGGTGCAGGTGGATTGCTGGGTAATGACGGTCGAGGCGTTGGCGATCATGTGATCCACGTTGCCGTATTCAAAAACGAGCGAGCCGGGCGCGTATCGTTCGATCTCGCGCCTGGCCCGCTCGGGATTTTCAGTCGGGTGGAGCTTGAAGATGAGTTGGCGCCCGCCGGCGATCTCGACGCAGCGCCGGAGGAAGGCGGGACGGTCGTCGAAACGGAAGGTCTCCCGGTAGGGCGTCGTGGCGACCAGCACATGGCCATGGTGTGGGAAATTGTTGTTGAAATTTTCTGCGAGATGGTCGAAATTGGGGATGCCGGTGACGGCGATCTTTTCGGGCCGCACGCCTTTGCGGATGAACAGGTCGCGGTAGCCGTGCGAGGCCACGCAGAACAGGTCATAGGCGTCCGACAGGCCGTTGGTGGAGGTGTTGGCCAGGTAACGCGGCAGCTTGAGCCATTTCACCAGGTGGAAGAGCCAGCTTTCGGGTTCGGTGATGCCCTCCTGAACCAGGACCAGACGCTTGTCCCGGATGTTGCGCTGGACGATCAGGTCGCTGCCCGTGACCACCAGGTCGTAGCTGCGCCCCTCTCCCCGGTCATCCAGGGCCAGGTTGTTTTCAGTCAGGTAGGCGGTCGTCTCGCGGCGATGACGCCCGCCCAGCACGGTGAAATCCAGCCAGCCGGCCCGGGCGATCCCGGCTTCCAGGCCGTCGGCGTAATAGGGCGTGAAGTAACAGTGATATTCGCCCATGTGCATGGCAATCTTGTGCATCATCCTGGTCTGGTTGAGCGAGCCGCAAATAAATAAGATATTCTCAGGCATGGCATCCCTTTCCTGTGATCTACCGGGATTTTAGCAACCGGTGATTAAATGCGCTGGAACAACCGGTTAAGGTTTGTGGAAGAAAACCGTCCCAGGTTTAACGAAACGATTACCGCCCATTAATACGGCCATAATTGGTCCGGATAAGAATAAACCGGTACCCCTCTACCGGACCTACGCTCTGACACTGCCCGTCACGATAGTCTCCGCAGCGAAGCAGATTGGGCAGGCAAGTGTGCGCATTGAAGGTTTCGGTTTTGTCCGGTAGAAAAATCGGTATAGTATTGCTCTCGGAAAACAATTGCAACCGCGAAGATTTGTAGCGCAATATTGAGTCCACTGCAAAAACTCCAAAAACTTAACGCGAAGTCGCCAAGGCGCAA
>DYKX01000273.1 GCA_020722375.1 Anaerolinea thermophila | reverse complement strand
TTTATCTTGCCCCCCGAGGCGCAAAATGAATTTTGCGGTACAACCGCGCTATGAATCCTCGATCTAAAAGGACACCCATGAAATCCGATCTCGATGCCCTCATGCAGGAACGCAATCTAGATGCCCTTCTCGTTCTGGGCGCGGCCGAACACAACCCGCCGATGTATTTCTTTACGGGCGGCGGACATATCAGCGCCGCGATTTTAGTGAAGAAACGCGGCGAGGAACCGATCCTGTTTTACAACGACATGGAACGCGACGAGGCCGCCAAAACGGGGCTGCAGACGAAATCGCTGAGCGCCTACCCCTTTCTGGATTTGTTGAAGGAAGCGAATGGCGACAAGGAACTGGTCGGCGCGCTGCGTTTCCATCATCTGCTGACCGATCTCGGACTCACGAAAGGCCGCGTCGGGATTTACGGACACGTGGAGATCAGCGGCGCGCTGGCCGCGTTGACGCGTCTCCAGCGCCTCCTGCCTGACCTGGAACTGGTCGGCGAGAACGCGATGGACTCTGTCTTCATCCGCGCCATGGAGACGAAGGACGAGCGCGACGTGGAGCGCATCCGCCAGATGGGGAAAATCACCACCGAGGTTGTGCGCCGCACCGCCGAGTACTTGACCTCGCGAGATGTCCGCGCGGACGAAGTCCTGCTCAAGGAGGACGGTTCGCCGCTGACGGTGGGCGATGTCCATGCGAAGATCCGCCTCTGGGTGGCGGAACTCGGCGCGGAATTGCCCGAGGGCTTCATCTTCTCGGTCGGACGCGACGCCGGCGTGCCACACTCGACAGGCAACCCATCCGATTTGATTCGCCTCGGTCAGACCATCATCTACGACATCTATCCTGCCGAGCGCGGCGGCGGGTACTTCTATGATTTCACGCGCACATGGAGTCTCGGCTACGCCACGCCCGAAGCGGAGGAACTGTACGGGCAGGTGAAAGAGATCTTCAACCGCCTGCTCGAAGACTTCGATTTGAACGTGCCGTTCAAGGATTACCAGCGCATGACCTGTGAATACTTTGAATCCAAAGGTCACAAGTCGCAACTCAACACCAAGGGGCCGCTGGATGGCTACGTTCACAGTCTCGGCCACGGCGTTGGGTTGAACATCCACGAGCGCCCGTTCAGCGGGTTGGACGCGGACGAGTCGCACCGCCTCGCGCCGGGCGTGGTGATCACGTCCGAGCCTGGGCTGTACTACCCCGAAAAGGGCATGGGCTTCCGCATCGAGGACACCATCTGGGTGCGTCCCGATGGAAAGATGGAGATTCTTGCCGATTATCCGTATGATTTTGTCCTGCCGATGAAGAAGTGGAAGCAGAAATAGAGAAGCTTGTTAAAGTATAGCGTAGTCCGTATTGCGTGTTGCGTAATGAATTGCGGTCAGGTGTCTATGAAATTCAAACGATTTGTTGAAGAGATTCGTAAAAACCATTTCAGTCGTTTTTTTGCCAGACGGCTAATATGGCTGCTGCATGGTTCATCCGCGCTTGACACCATGCTTGCCTCCGAAGATGTCCTCCGCCGCGATTGGGATACCCCCGAAGAAGATATCGCTTGGTCGCATCTGTAAACCAATCACCAATCACCAAT
>DYKX01000272.1 GCA_020722375.1 Anaerolinea thermophila | reverse complement strand
TCCTCAATCTTGCGGCACAGGTGAATGCGGCGGCGCAGGTTGCGCTCCGCTTCGCCCAGCGCGCCGATGACCAGTTGCTGTGTCGCCACGTTCCCCAGCCCGATGGCGAGATTTTGCTTGTCGCCCGCTTTTTCTTGCATGGCATTTTGCATTTCAAGCAACGGAACGGCGCGTTGCGGCTGTCCGCTCATGGCATAGGAGCCAGCGAGGGCGTTGAGAGTCCATGCCTGGTCGTCTTCTTTTTTCAAACGCGGCGGTTTGTCTTCACCATCGAGAAATAAAGCGCGTAAAAGTTCAATGCGTAGTTGATATGCGCCAAATTGATAATAAGTTGGCTTATTGATTCGGTCACGAAACAAAACAATTGCTTCATCCAACTTCCCCGCCCTGACCGTGTGATGATACAGTTCGATGACGGGCGCGAGGTCTTCCAGCGCGGTCACTTTTTGGGGTTTGGGAACCGCCGCGAAGTAGTCCACGAGACGGGCGTGCGTCTCCGTGCGGCCGCTTGCGGTCAGGCGGTCGTAGGCGTAGCGGCGCACGATGGGGTGGAGGTCGTAAGTGACCCCACCCCCGTCCCCTCCCCCGCGGGGGGAGGGGTGAACAGCGCTCTGATGGACGAAGCCGCGTGAGATGAGGTCATCTAAAGAGGCGTCAGGGTGGATGGTGATTGGCTTCCTGCTAAATAAACGTGAAAGAAAACCTTGCAGCGGTTTTGATTCCGCCTCCTGTTTCATCATTGCTTCCAGCGCGTCATAGGTCACGCTGGAACGGAAGCAAGCCAGCGTACCGAGCAGGGCTTGGCTTTCGGGGGAAAGTCCCGCGTAGGACTGTTCGAGAACGTGGTGCTGCCGCCCTTTGGCGTCGGCGCTCACTTTTTGCGCGTAACCCTCCGCGGTGGCAATGTCGCGCGGCTGGCGTTTGTCGTTGACGACCAGCCCCGCCAGCAGGCGCAGGCTCAACGGATGGAAGCCATACGGCGCGCAGGCGGCTTCGATTTCGGCGCGCGTCCCGCGCACCCCCTGCCCTTGGAAGAACGCCACCGCATCAGCAGGCCCCATCTGCAAAAGTTCCCTTTCGAGACAGCCCGCCAGCAGGGGCGACCCAGGCGTCTTCCCTGCGAATAACGCGCGCGGCGTCAGGCGCGTGGTCATCAGGACTTTGGAGCGAAGCAAGCCGCCCGAACTCGCCACCCCGCGCAGGAATTCCTCCGCGGCGAGGGAGACGCAATCCAAATCGCGGACTTCTCCCGCGGAGAGAGGGGAAACATCCTCCTGGTAAGCCGCGCCCAGGCTGGAAAAGGCGCGCAAGGCGCGCTCGAAGCCGTCCATCACAAGCAGGACGTTCTGCCGCTCCATCTCATTGAGCAAGCTCTCCACCTGCTGGCGTGGGCTTTTAGACGCAATGTCATTTTGTCCCAGCAAATACCCAAGCGTCTCGCTCAGAAAACTCTCGAAGTTCGAGTCCTCGTAAAAGCCCCACCAGACCACGCGCGTCCATTTGGTTTTGTCCACGTCATGCAAGAGCCAATACCACGCCAGCGCGCTCTTGCCGAATCCGCCCAGGGCGCGCAGAACGAGCAGCGGCTGTTCGGGATTCTGCTCCAGCCACCGGAGGAGTTCCTGCCGCT
>DYKX01000271.1 GCA_020722375.1 Anaerolinea thermophila | reverse complement strand
TTTTAATTTCGTTTTGCGGCCTTTGCGTCTGCGCGGTTTTCTCTTGAACAGCCCAAACATAAAGCGCAGTTTGGAGCATCAGCCGCTGGTAGTTGACGCTGTGCTGGACATATTCGCCGGTGTCGTCAATCTGGTTTTCAAAGCACCAGGCCAGCCATTTTTGGCCGGTTTGCCGCCATTTTCCGGCCTGGGGATGTTCTGGCAAGGCCAGTGAAGCGGTGTACAGCCCGGCGGCTTCGGTCAGCAGGTGGTTGTTGTTTTGCGAGCGGGCGTAGAGGAGGGTGGGAGTGATGCGTGCTGCGTGGTGCGCAACGGCGCGGGCCAATTGGGTCTTGCGTTCGGTTGTGGAGGCGGGGGCATCGGCGAAAACCTGGTTCGCCCAGACGAAAGCCATCAAACGGATAGCGGCTTCCTGCCCCGAGGTCCAGTTGGGGCCGAGGTAGGGGGGATTACCTTGTGTGAACGTCTCGAAATAACGCCAGAAGGTTTCGGCGTAGCGCTCGTCGCCGCTGACGTGGTAAGCTCGTCCGAGGGTGAAAGTCCAGCCGAAGCGGGCGGGCTCCCAGATCAGTTTAATGTCAGGGATTAGCGCATAGAGATTAGAGAGGAGTTTGGGATTGGTTTCGTAGTCTGTCCAGTGGTGGAGAGGCTGGTCGAAATCGAGTTTCAAATCCACCGGCCCGCCGCCGAAGATGCGGAATTTGCCGTTCACGATTTCATCCGCTTCGGCAAGCAAGGCGTGCAAGCCATCTTCGCCGATGACATCGCGGATTTGCTCGCGGGATGGGAAAGAGAACAAAGGCTGGATATTAGATAATTCGATATTCGAAACTCGAATATCGAATTCCGGCGTTACACGCCGATAATGTCCCACCTTCAGCCCGAATTTGTACACTCCAAACAGCCCCACCTGGGTCAGTCCCAACTGGTGCAGGGCTTTGAGGGCAATTTTCATTCGAGCGAAATTGCCCATTTATCCCCTCAGACGGACTTTGCCAATTTCGACGATTGCCAGGTGCCGACTTAAAGTCTCCCCAACATCCTGGATTGCGCGCAAGACTTCCTCGTTGAATCTGTCAACTGTCTCGCTATCCGGGATTCGCACCACGAGTATCCCGGCATTTTTCCCCGGCGGGAAATGCAAAATATTCGAAAACCCCAAATCGCAAGTGATGATGAGGCGCTGTTCCTGCTGCGCATAAGCGAAAACGTCCGCATCGCTCTTGCCTCGCAGGCCGACATCACGTACATCTACAGCATCAAAACCCGCGTTACGGAGAACGCGGGCTGTTGAACGGGGGACATCTTCATCCGTAATGAATTTCAGGCTCACGCGGTTATCCAGATTTGTTCTTCGGCCAGGCGGCGAGCGGCATAGTTCAGAGCGTTGTAAACATCAGATGGGGTAATCCCATATTCTTCGGCAACCACTTTGATTGCGACACCAGCGGCAACACGCGCCACGATTGTCTCTGCGGGCACGCGCGTACCTCGAATAACAGGTTTTCCAAAGCGTACTGCCGGGTCAACAGTAATTCCGGGAGAGAGTTCAACCATAGTTACCTCTTGCGAACATCGTAGCGCGGAATTCATTCCGCAACCAAAGGCGATATAAATATCGCGCTACAAA
>DYKX01000101.1 GCA_020722375.1 Anaerolinea thermophila | reverse complement strand
TACCGCGTTTTCGTCGGCCAGATGATGAACCAGGCCGAACTGCCGCAGTCGGTCCAGCAGACGATCGCGCACCAGTTCTACCAGTCCCGCCCCGACGTGGATCAGTGGATGACGCTCGCGGCCTCCGTGCTGGCGCATCAATCGCAGGGCGTGTCGCTGGTCACCGCGCCGCATCCTGAGCGCGCCCGCTTCAAACACGTCGAATTGATCTCGACGCAAGGCCGGCAGGTCCTCATGGTGATGGTGATGGCGGGCGGCGAAGTGAGCCAACAAATCCTGACGCTGGCCGAACCGGCGACTCAGGAACGTCTCAGCCAGACGGCCTCGCGTCTTTCCCCGCTCATGGCGGGCCGCACCGTGGACGAGATCTCTGCCCTCCCAGCCCGCTCTGACGCGCTCGAGCAGGACATCCTGACTCTCATCATTGCAGACCTGCGCCGCGCCGAGGCCCACGTCAGCGGACAGATCTACACCGACGGTCAAAGCAATCTGTTGGCCGAACCCGAATTCGCCGAGTCCGATGAAGCCCGCCGCGCATTGAAACTCTTCGAGGAACGCAGCACCCTGCAAGACCTGTTGGCAAGCACCTCCAATGACGCCACGGTTGGCGGATTGCAGGTCCTGATCGGCGGCGAAGGAGGCTGGGAAGAATTGCGTCAATGCTCAATGGTCCTCGCCCGCTACGGCGTGCCCGGACTCGCAACCGGTATGCTCGGCGTGCTTGGTCCCATGCGCATGTCCTACGCCCGCACCATTCCCACTGTGCGATTTGTCGCTGGCTTGCTGTCCGATCTGGTGACGGAAAATATCGGCGGCGAGTAAAACCTTGTACACGGATTACGCGGATTTCATGGAACGACACGGATGAATTTAAAAAATCCGTGAAAGCCGTGTACCGAATTTCTTTACGATGGAATCTGTATGACCGACAAAAAACATAAACACCATGAACCCAAAGAAGAACAGGCCCCTGAGACTCCCGTCGAAGCGACGGAGGCCGCCGCGCCCGAACAACCCCAGGTTGATGTCGCCGAGTTGATGAAGAGACTCGAAGAGGCCGAGGCCCAGGTCGCGGAGCATCGCGACGGCTGGCAGCGCGCACAGGCGGAGTTTGTCAATTACAAGAACCGCATCCAGCGCGACGCGGAAACATCGCGCGCCAACATGAAGGGCGACATCATCCAGAAACTCCTGCCCGTGTTGGACGACCTCGAACTGGCCCTCGCCAACCGTCCCGCGGAGGATGCATGGGCGGGCGGCATTGAGTTGATCGTGCGCAAGTTCCAGTCCGTGCTGGAATCCGAAGGCGTGAAGCGCATCGAAGCGGAGGACCAGCCCTTCGACCCGAATTTCCACGAAGCCATCTCCCACGAACCGAATGCAGACGTTCCCAGCGAACACGTGATTGCCGTTGTTCGGAATGGATATGTGTTGGGGGAGCGGGTGATACGGCCTGCTTTGGTTAGAGTCGCACAATAAATACTGCGTACTGCGTAATGCGTAATGCTCGATGATTGAGCGGGTTACGCAATACGCAGTACGTAATACGTAATACGCAACACGCAACACGAAATTATTTCATCAGGAGTCCTCATGTCCAAAATCATCGGAATCGACCTCGGTACCACCAACTCTGTGGCAGCCTTCATGCAAGGCGGCGAACCGGTTGTCATTCCATCGGCGGAGGGGGAGCGGCTTGTTCCCTCGGTGGTGGCAATCAACAAAAACGGCGAGCGTCTTGTCGGCCGCGTGGCGCGCAACCAGGCCATCACCAACCCGACCAACACCGTCTTCTCGATCAAGCGCTTCATGGGACGCAAGGCCGACGATCCCGAAGTGAAGCGCGCAAAATCGCTGGTACCATACCACGTGAACGGCGCGGCCAACGGCGATGTGCGCGTGACGATGGGCGAACGCGAATATAGCGCGCCCGAAGTCTCGGCCATGATCCTCGCCAAGATCAAGGCTGACGCGGAAGCCTACATCGGCGAACCGATCACGCAGGCGGTCATCACCGTCCCCGCATACTTCAATGATGCGCAACGCAACGCGACGAAAGACGCGGGCAAGATTGCGGGACTCGAAGTGCTGCGCATCATTAATGAGCCGACCGCCTCCTCGCTGGCATACGGCCTCGACAAAAAGAAGAACGAGACCATCATCGTCTACGATCTCGGCGGCGGCACTTTCGATGTGTCCGTGCTCGAAGTGGGCGAGGGCGTCTTCGAAGTCAAGTCCACCAGCGGCGACACCTTCCTCGGCGGCGACGACTTCGACCTGCGCATCATGGACTACCTCGCCGACACCTTCAAACGCGACAACACCGTTGACCTCCGCAACGACCGCCAGGCGCTCCAGCGTTTGAAGGAAGCCGCGGAGAAAGCCAAGATCGAGCTCTCGACCACGATGCAGACCGAGATCAACCTGCCGTACATCACGGCGGATGCCAGCGGCCCCAAACATTTGGTGACGACCCTCACCCGCTCCAAACTCGAACAGTTGACGGGCGACCTCGTCGAGCGGACGATCGGCCCGATCAAGCAGGCCCTCTCCGATGCGGGCCTGACCGCGGGACAGATTCACGAAATCGTCCTCGTCGGCGGTATGACGCGTATGCCCGCTGTGCAGGAAGTGGTCCGCAAGTTCTTCGGCAAGGAACCGCACAAGGGCGTGAACCCCGATGAAGTGGTGGCAATCGGCGCGGCGATTCAGGCAGGCGTGCTCGGCGGCGAAGTGAAGGATATCCTCCTGCTCGACGTTACCCCTCTTACGCTCTCCATCGAGACGTTGGGCGGGGTCGCCACGCCCCAGATCGAACGCAACACGACGATCCCCACACGCAAGAGCCAGGTCTTCTCGACCGCGTCCGACAGCCAGACGCAGGTGGAGATCCACGTTCTGCAAGGCGAGCGTCCGATGGCGGCGGACAACAAGTCGCTGGGCAAGTTCATCCTCGACGGAATCCCGCCCGCGCCGCGCGGCGTGCCGCAGATCGAAGTGACCTTCGACATTGACGCCAACGGCATCTTGAAAGTCACTGCGAAGGACAAGGCCACGGGGCGCACCCAGCACATCACCATCACCGCGTCGTCTGGCCTGAGTGAGGCCGAAGTGGAGAAGATGCGCAAGGACGCCGAGGCGCACGCCGAAGACGACCGAAAGCGCAAAGAACTCATCGAAGCGCGCAACCAGGCGGATAACGCGGTTTACACGGCGGAGAAAGCCTTGAAGGAATTTGGCGACAAAGTCCCGTCAGAGGTGAAAAGCGAAATCGAGGCCAAGTCCGCTGAGGTCAAGAAAGCCGCGGAGTCCGATAACGTGGAAGCGATCAAAGCCGCGACCGAGTCCCTCGGGCAGGTCATCCAGAAGATCGGCGCCAGCGTCTACCAACAGCCCAACGTCGGCGGGGCGGATGCGAATCCCAATCCCAATGCGGGGCCGGATGTGGTGGATGGAGAAGTAAAGGAATAGCGAGAGAATAGAGATTAGAGAGTGGAGAACAGTCACTACTCTCTAATCATCTGCTCTCTACTCTCTTATGTCCAACCGCGATTACTACGAAGTTCTCGGCATCAATCGGAACGCGTCGGAAGATGAGATCAAGGGCGCGTTCCGTAAACTTGCGCGCCAGTATCATCCCGACGTGAACAAGGAACCCGACGCCGAGGAGAAATTTAAGGAAATCAACGAGGCCTACGGCGTGCTCTCGGACGCGGACAAGCGCGCCCGCTATGATCGCTTTGGCAAGGAAGGCCTCGGCAACATGGGCGGCGGATTCCACGATTACACCGCGGACTTTGGCGACATCTTCGAGGAACTCTTCGGCCAGTTTGGATTCGGCATGGGCGGGCGCCGCGCGGGACGCAAATCTCCGCGGCGCGGACACGACCTGCAAATGGAAGTGACGCTGACCTTCGAGGAAGCCGTCTTCGGCGTGGAGAAGGAGATCGAGTTCTCGCGCGACGAGACTTGCTCCACCTGCGGCGGCTCGGGCGCGGAGCCTGGGACGACTCCCACCAAGTGCGCCACCTGCCAGGGACAGGGCGAGGTGCGCCAGGTGCGTCAGACCTTCCTCGGCTCGATGGTGCAGACGGCGGTCTGTCCGCAATGCAATGGGCGCGGCGAAATTATCAATTCGCCATGTCACACCTGTCGCGGCAGCGGGCTGGAGCACAAGAAGATCAAGAGGAAAGTGCAGATCCCCGCGGGCGTGGATCAGGGCACGCAGATTCGGCTTGCAGGCGAGGGCGAACCTGGAATCTACGGTGGGCCGAACGGAAGTTTGTTCCTGGTGCTGAACGTCCAGCCGCACAAGTATTTCAAGCGCCGCGAGAACGACATCCTGCTCAACCTCGACATCAACATTGCCCAGGCCGCCCTGGGCGCGGACATCAAGGTCCCAACGCTGGATGGCGATGAAAATCTCAAAATTCCCGCGGGGACTCAGCCGGGCAAGATCTTCCACATGCGCGGCAAGGGAGTCCCACATGTGCGGAACAAGAATCACCGCGGCGACCAACTGGTGATCGTCAACGTGGAAGTGCCGACGAAATTGAACAAGGAACAGCGCGAGTTGATGGAGAAACTGGCAAAGACGCTCGGCACCCAGGTCAAGCCGAAGGAAAAGGGATTTATTGATTGGTTGAACGATGCGTTCGGAGGATAAGATAGGAAACAGTCATCAGCGATCAGTTTTCAGCGAGCGGATGGGAGTCCGCTTGCTTTGTTTAAGTGCTACTTTTCGCGATTCGACTTACCTTCGCTTGTGTAGTAAGATTTGACGGAAAGGAGTAATACAATGGAAGCGTATATTACAACAAAAGGTCAAATTGTTATTCCCGTTGAACTGCGCCGTAAGTATGGGATTACAACGAAGACGAAGATCATGATCATGGATAAAGGGGACGAGATTGTTCTGCGCCCGATCACAGATCAATACCTGAGGAAACTACAAGGCTCTTTGAAAGGTACAGGGGCGTTGGAATTCCTGGCGGAGGAACGACGCAAGGATAAAGAGAGGGAAAATGTCAAAGCAAGTCGTGCTTGATTCGTTTGCCTTAATGTCCTTCTTCCAGAATGAAAAGGGAGCCGATGCCGTACGCGAGATGATTTTGGATTCTGTAGATGGGAAGATCGAGCTTTCGATTTGCACGGTAAATTTGGGCGAGGTCTGGTATGCCGTTGCGCGCAAGATCTCCATTGAACGAGCGGATGCCCTCTTGAGCGAAATCAAAAATATGCCTATTAAAATCGTGGAAGCAGACTGGGAACTGACTCGCCAGGCGGCTGAATACAAAATAACCGGAAAGATATCCTATGCAGATTGCTTCGCCGCTGCGCTATCTAAGATCCGAAAAGCAGAATTGGTCACGGGCGATGATGAATTCAAGAAGTTGCAAGCCGAAATAAAGATCAAGTGGTTGTAGTTTTTTCATGTCTTCTTTAGCAACAGTTTTCCTCGTCGCCCTCGGCGGCGCGGTGGGATCCGTCTCCCGCTATCTGCTCGGCACATGGATTCAAGCCTTGAGCAAAAGCATTGACTTTCCCTATGGCACGCTGACGGTCAACCTCATTGGTTGTTTTGTGATCGGTCTGCTCAGTCAATTGGCGGAGACGCGCGGCGTGTTCACGCCCGAAACCCGTGCATTGGTGTTTTTTGGCGTGCTGGGAGGGTTCACCACCTTCTCCTCGTTCGGTAATGACACGATCAACCTGCTCCGCGGCGGCGAGATGGTCAACGCGCTGGTCAATGTCGGCGCGAATGTGATTCTCGGCCTCGCACTTGTCTGGCTGGGACGCACGGTCGCGTTTTGGATTTGGAAGTAATCCCGGTGGTTGGGTAGCCCCGTGCAGTTCGGGGCGTATCGAAACCACCACCCCAAGGAGAAACCCATGAAACTCCCACAAGAAGGTTCCCTGCTTCGTATTCTCATCGGCGAGTCGGATAAACACGCTCACAAGCCGCTCTACGAGTGGATCGTCCTGCAGGCGCGCGAGCAGGGACTGGCGGGCGCGACCGTCCTGCGCGGGATGATGGGCTTCGGCGCCAACACGCGCAAAATCCAAACCTTCCGCTTCGACACGCTCTCGGAAGACTTGCCCATCGTTGTCGAGATCGTGGACACGCAGGAAAAATTGGAAGCGTTTCTTGAATTGATCGAGCCGTATCTCGGGGCAGGTTTGGTCACGCTCGAAAAAGCCCAGGTCCGATTTTACAAGGCAGATAAAAAATGAATTGGTTGGAAGTTTCTTTACTTGTGGATGGCGAACTCGCCGAAGCGGTCGCGGACGTGCTGGCGCGTTTCGCGCCGAATGGCGTGGTCACCGAAAGCACGGCCATCCAATTCAATGACGAAGAAGACGAGGGCGGCGCGGTCGGACCTGTCAGCGTGCGCGCATATCTGGAGATGAACGACCAGATCGAAGAGACGCGCCAGAAATTGGAAGAGTCGTTGTTTTACCTTGGCATGATCCAGCCGCTCCCCGCGCCGACGTATAAGCAGATCGCCGATCAAAACTGGATGGAAGCCTGGAAGGAAAGTTACAAACCCATCCCCATCGGCAAACGGCTGATGATCGTCCCCGCGTGGATGGACTCGCCCGATGCGACGCGTATCCCGATCAAGATTGACCCTGGCATGGCCTTTGGCACAGGCACGCATCCGACGACACAACTCTGCCTCGAACTTATCGAAGTCTGGTTTAGCCAATCTGAAATCAAAAATCGTAAATCGAAAATCGTAATTGATGTCGGCTGCGGTTCTGGCATCCTCTCCATTGCCGCGCTCAAACTCGGCGCCACCTCCGCCCTCGGCGTGGACATTGACATCGAGTCCGTCGTCAACTCGCGCGAGAACGCGGACAAGAACGGCATCGGTGCGGAGTTCATCCTCGGGCAGGGCTCGGTGACGGAAGTGCTGGCTGGCAACTTTGCTTACAAGTCTGCGCCGTTGGTGGTGGCGAACATCCTCGCGCCGATCATCATCCGTCTCTTCGACGCGGGGCTGGCCGATTTGGTCGACGCGGGCGGCGAGATCATCCTGAGCGGGATTCTGGCCGAACAGGCGGAAAAGGTCATCGAGGCCGCGTCCGCCCAAGGTCTGGTGTTGACCGACAAACGTCAAATGAAGGATTGGGTCGCGCTGGCCTGTCGAAAACTTTAACAAACCCGTTCCATCCATCAATCTGTGCTATGATTCGCCCAGCATGGACCGCCGACGTCTCCTTCTTTTCCTTCTTCTAAATGCCCTGGTCTCTGCCTGTGTGACGGGGACGATCCTCTACCTGTACGACCGCAATCTTAAAGCGACTTCCTCCGTCCCCGCGTATGCGCCTCACCCTGGACCCGCGGCGGACGCGTCGTCCCCGGACTCGGTTGCCATCTCGAGTGGTGACTTGCAGATCGTCAGCATCGTGGGTGCGGACAACCTCGGCGCGGAGGTGGTCATCCTGCGCTACCTCGGCGCTGGCCAGGTGGATTTGTCCAACTGGCAACTCAAGGACGAAGACGGCAGCCTGTTTTTGTTCCCCGCCATTTCGCTCGTGAACGGCGGCGCGGTGCAAGTCCACACCGCGAGCGGGACAAATACTGTGGTTGACCTGTACTGGAATATGTCCACGCCCGTCTGGTCTTCGGGCGAGATCGCCAGCCTGTATGATGCCAGTGGAAATTTGGTCGTGACGTACCAGGTGCCGTAAATTGTATTGCGTGCTGCGTATTGCGTAATCTCACCCGTTCACTGTTCTCTACTCCCCGCTCTCTAATTACCACTTACCAAATGTCCCAAGCCCTCTACCGAAAATACCGCCCGCAAGGATGGGCCGAAGTCGTCGGCCAGCAACACGTGGTGACGACGCTTCGCAACGCCATCATCGGTGACCGCGTCGCGCACGCCTATCTGTTCGCGGGCCCGCGCGGCACAGGCAAGACCACGCTGGCGCGCCTCCTGGCGAAAGCGGTCAACTGCCTGCACGAAGACAAGGCGCAGCGTCCCTGCAACGAATGTGACTACTGCCGCGCCGTCAACGAAAACCGTTTCATGGATTTGATCGAAATAGACGCCGCCTCCAACAACGGCGTGGACGATGTGCGCGACCTGCGCGACAAAATCAATTTTGCCCCCACGCAGGGCAAATTCAAAGTCTATATCATTGACGAAGTTCACATGATGTCGGGCGGCGCGTTCAACGCGCTCCTCAAAACCCTCGAAGAGCCGCCGCCGCACGCCATCTTCGTTTTAGCCACCACCGAAATCCACAAAATCCCCGCGACAGTTTTGTCGCGCTGCCAGCGGCACGAGTTCCGCCGCGTGCCCGTGGACGAGATCGTCGGCATGCTCAAAACCATCGTCGCCGCGGAAAATCTCAAAGCCGACGACGACGCGCTGGCGCTGATCGCGCGCCAGGCCGCGGGCGGGATGCGCGACGCCATCTCCCTGTTGGATCAACTCTCCTCGACGGGCGAACGCATCACGATGGAACTCGCGCAGACGGTGCTGGGGACGGCCACCTCCCAGACCGTCCTCGCCCTCGTCGCTTCCATTCTGGACGGGGAGGCGGGGCGCGGCCTCGAGGAGATTCACAAAGCCCTCGACGGCGGCGCCGATCCGCGCTCTCTCGCCCGTCAAATCGTGGATTATCTGCGCGGGCTGATGCTCATTCAAATGGGCAACGAGTCGCAGGTGGAGACGACGAAAGACATTAAGTCGAAGATGGAAGAGCACTCGAAAGCCTTCACCCCCGCGGACGTGCTGCGGATGATGCGCATCTTCAACGAAGCCGCGACAGATTCGCGTGGCAGTTGGCAACCGTCGCTTTCGCTGGAACTGGCCTTCGCGGAGACCCTCGAAGCGCCCGCCGAGTCCGCGCCTGTGGCGGCCGCGTCAAAAGTAAGTGCGAAACCGCCCGCAGCGAAGAAAGCCGCGGCGCCCGTCCCTGTGGCAACGTCAGCAGAGAACAAAGGCTCCACGCCTCCCGCGATCCCTGCTTCGGAGGTCATCAAAATTTGGAAGCAACTTCAAGGCTCACTGCGGAAAGAAAATGCCAGCACGTTGGCCGCATTGCTCAATTCGGTTTCATCCATTGACGTGCAGGGCAACACCCTCGTGCTGGGCTTCGCCAGTGACGTGCTGATGTCCAAAATGAAAGAGGACGAGAAATCGCGCACCAGCAAACTCATTGCCGACACGCTGGGCGTGACCCTCGACATCCGCTGTGAAGTGTCCAACGCCAAGGGCAAGGTCCCGCCGCATGTGCCGCAGGACGGCATGGTCGCGACGGCGATTCATCAGGGCGGCGAGATCGTGGATGTGCAGGAGTAAATGTGGCACACGGATTGCGCGGCGTTAAGAAATAAAAAAAATCCGTGATAATCTTCAAAACCCGTGAAATCCGTGTACGGAAAGAAACAGGAGAACTTTATGGCTAAAGGTTTCAATCGTCCAGCAGGTGGTGGGGGGATGGGGGGCGGCATGATGGCGCAGATTCAGAAACTGCAGAAGCAGATGGAAGAGGCGCAGGCGCAACTCGCCGAGGAGACCGTCACTGCTTCGGCGGGCGGCGGCGCGATCAAAGTCACGATGACGGGCGACCAGAAGTGTCGCGCGGTCGAGATCAGTCCCGACCTGCTGAAAGACATGGACGCTGAGATGTTGCAGGATTTGGTCTTGTCCGCCGTCAACATGGCGCTCGACCAGTCGCGCGAACTCGCCGCCCAGAAGATGGGTCCGCTGGCGGGGGGACTCCCGTTTTAGGAGTAGACAAGTACACAGGTATACAGGTAAACAAGTCAACCTGTGTACTTGTGTACGTGTTTACCTGTGTACATTCCCATGCTCCTCCCCGAACCCATCCAAAACCTCATCAACGCCCTCGAGCGTTTGCCAGGCATCGGACCAAAATCTGCTTCGAGGCTGGCGTTTTATTTCCTGCGCGCTGACGAGTCTCTTTCGTCCGAGTTGGCTGAAGCATTGACGGGGCTGAAAGAGAAGATCGCCTATTGCTCCGAGTGCTTCAACATCACCGAAGCGGGACGTGAACTCTGCGAAGTCTGTGCCAACCCCAAGCGTGACGCGTCCATCATCTGTGTTTTGGAGGACGCGCTGGATGTCCTCGCCCTCGAACGGACGGGCGCGTATCAGGGCCGCTATCACGTTTTGGGCGGAGTGCTGAATCCCATCGAAGGAATCGGCCCCGATGATATCAAGATCCGCCCGCTGGTAGAGCGCGTCGCGCGTGGCGGGATTCGAGAGGTCATCCTCGCCACCAATCCCAGCATGGAAGGCGACACGACTGCGATGTATTTACAGCAGCAGTTGCGCTCCACAGGCGTTCACGTCACCCGTCTCGCCCGCGGACTTCCGATGGGCGGCGACCTCGAATACGCCGATCAAAGCACACTCCTGCGCGCCTTGCAGGGACGACAGGAAATGGACTGATGAGGAGGCAGAGAAGAGGAGTCCGCGCTTCGTGACCGTGCCCGCCTTCCCGGTCGCGTGATCCGAGGATGGGGTGGGAGGCTATTCGTGTGGTAGAATCCCGCCTCGTTACGTGATTCGAGTTGGAAAATTTTAAGGTTAAAGTGTCTGATAAGTACTTGTTTTCCCTTGACAAAAAAACCGAAAAGCATATAATCACCGTTCGCCAGTGAAAACAAAACAGATCTCGTCCCCCCAGACAGATCGTTGACAACTGAGAAGTCTCAAGTCAGAGACACAAGCCTGATGGATTGCAGTCTGACGAGCCGATGTGAGAAAGAATACATCGGCGCTTTTGTCTGTATGGGCTTGATGAAACAGTGGCGCAGTACCTTAACAACTGAAAAGTGATAGGAAGACAGCAGTGATGTCAATAACCAGTTAATTCTTCCGTAACTTTCACTCGCAAGAGTGACAATTTTTGCGGAGAGTTTGATCCTGGCTCAGGATGAACGCTGGCGGCGTGCCTAA
>DYKX01000270.1 GCA_020722375.1 Anaerolinea thermophila | reverse complement strand
CGAGTGGCAGAATTGGAGAAGCGCGTTGCGGAACTGGAGGCCGCGTTGTCGGAGGGTGCATTTCAGTTTGGGGGCAAGGCGTAGGCGGCATCCCAGGCTTCGCCGAAGCGTTGGCTCATGATGGCCGCTCGCACAGGGATGAGTCTTTCGGCTCCCTTGCGGCTCCATTGCATCCCTGGCCCCGTGAAGCGGCCCTTGAATTGCTTCACGCCACTCTCTACCATTCCGCTCCCGATCACCCAGCCTTCTTCGCGCAACTCAAGGTAATTCATCCGTCGCTGGTTGTTCGCGAAGTATCCTGCTTCACGCTTCAGCCCTTCCGCCGTCGCAGGCTGGTCTTCGCCTGCCGCCAACAACTCCTCAGCAATCCGCGCTGCATGTCCTTGATACAGCGCTGTCTCCCACGTCTTGAACCATCGGTTAGCGGCAGGAGTCCCCTCGCCCTTCAGCATCTGCGCCGCCTTTCCCAGGTGTTCCGTCGCGTGATACCAGTCCACAACCTGATGACTCCTAGGAAAATGCTCTGCGACAAGGTTCCATATCCATGCTGCACCATCGCCGACCACCTGTGTCTCTGCGCATCCCTCCCATCCGCGACGCTGCGCCTCTGCCCACATGGCCTTGCCAAATACCTCTGGCCCTCCCAGGTGCGCCACGTAGCTGTTGTGCACTGCATGCGCCAGGTCCACCACCTCTTGGGTCTTGGGGTCCAATACCGGCTGCACCTCCACATCAAACAAACATCCAACTTTCAGCTCTTTCCAGCCTTCCTTTCGGATGTGCACCATGCCGCCGTCCATCGCCGCGCCCATCCGCCCAGCCTCTCTCCTCCTTGCCACAGGCCTCTCCCACCTCTGTGGCAGCGCATTTGCTCTCTCCCGTTCCGCCTCCCCAACCTCTCGTATCCGCTCACCCCACTTCTCTGTACGCCGCCACACGCTGCTAACCGAGATATTGACCTGTCCTACCTTCTCCAGAATCTCCGCCGCGGTCTCAAAGTCCACGATCCCACTGAGCCAAACTGCCAACTTCGCTGTCCCTTCACTCCAATGTTTCTCCATCAGTTTCAGTTGCTGGTCCAGGGGGGAAAAGACCCTTCTTGCAGTGGTCGCAGTAGAAATACTCTCGCTCCACTTCCACCAAGCCCACGCGGCTCTCGACTCCCGTTCGTTTCTTCCCTTTACGCTTCATCTCCCGCCCACACGTCGGGCACACAACCTGCAGCGCTGGCTGCGTCGCCTCCTGGCTCTCCACCATGGCCTCCGCTACACGTTCGCCCAGGCGCTTGCGCAAACTCAGAACCACTTCTTCGATCTGCGTCAACGTTGGCGCTGGCGTTCTCTCATTCCAGTCGAGCATCTCATCAATCAGCACTTCGGCATCCGCCAACAACTTCGCCTTCACTTGGTCACGAGTGCGTTTCATCGAAACCTCCCTTCAACCTTGCATGCCGTGGAATTGTCCCTTAGCCCCAATACTGTTTAGATAAGCGAAGAAGAGATGACTCCTTATGCCATTTTTATGGCATGATTGGGTTACCAAATCACCCGACGAAGGAGTCATCTCTATGGAACGTAGTTTACGCCAAATGGAGCCGTCTGTCCATTGGACACAGGAAGTCACCCTGGATATTCTCAGCCAGGTCAT
>DYKX01000100.1 GCA_020722375.1 Anaerolinea thermophila | reverse complement strand
GATAGAAAAACTCCGCGGCTCATCTGTAAAGAGTGTGCAACGTGACAGTCACTTCCGAAGTGACTGTCACGTTGTCGCACAGATTCTACACATGAGCCAAACTCCGCTTTCAATATTGTTAGTTTTTTGCTACAATGCAGGTAGTTGGTTCGCCATTCATCAGTTTTAAGGAGGAGAAAATGCCCGAAAACACGTGTTGTGTTTGCGGCGAGCCGGGTGTGCATTCACTCGGCGGACGGTGGTTTTGCGAGCGCCACCACCAAACGGCCACGCGTGAGCGTCGTGGCGCCTGGCGCTCGAACCTGGGCTTGATTCTGGCCCTGGTTGTCTTTGTAGGGTTGGTCTACGCAGTGGATTCGTTTGTCCAGCCTGCCTTCACCCCTTCAACGTTGCTTTTGACAGGCGTTCTGCTGGCAATCGTCCCGGCCATTATCTGGCTGGGCGTCTTTTATCAGCAGGATCGCCTCGAGCCGGAGCCGAAGGGCTTTGTGGTGGGCGTTTTCCTGCTCGGCGCGTTGCTGGCCGCGGCGGTGGGAATCCCGCTGGTGGAAAATGTCTTCCGCGTTTCCGACTGGCTCTACACCGACACGTTGACCACCATCCTGGGGGGTATCCTCGTGGTGGGATTTGCGCAGGAATTCCTGAAGTACGCCGCCGTGCGTTACAGCATGTACAACTCTGCCGAGTTTGACGAAGCCACCGACGGCGTAGTCTACGCGACCGCGGCGGGACTGGGGTATGCCACCGTGCTGAACGTGATGTTCGTCGTCCAAAACGGCGGCGTGGACCTGGGCCTGGGCGTCATCCGCATGGCGGTGGTGGCGCTGGCGCAGGCGGGCTTTGCGGGCATCACCGGTTATTTCCTCGGACGCGCCAAGTTCGAGCATGAACCGATCTGGTGGATGCCTCTCGGCATCACCCTCGCGGCGGTCGCAAACGGACTGTTCAACTGGGCGCGCGGCGAGGTGACGCGCGGGGGCGTGTCGCTTTCGGGCGGCGCGGCCAACCCCTGGTCCGGGCTGATCCTGGCGGCGGTGGTCGCATTTGTCTGTCTGGGCGCGGTCAGTTGGCTGATCCGCCGCAACGTCAAATCGGCGCTGGCGGCGAAGTAGGAGGCGGACATGAAAACATCCAATCTTTCTCTGGGTGACCGTTACGCCGAGATCGCGGTCATCGTTCTCACGCTCGTGGCGTTGCTGGCGGGCTGGCTCTACATGGGCAGTGTGGAAAGCCGCACGTTCCCATTCGATGCGAATGGACTGAAGGCCTCCGCACCTGCGGGCTGGATCCAGTCCGAGCCGGGCGGCGATGTGCTGATGCAGGTTCGTCAGCGCGCCTCGGCCGGCTTCCAGACCGAGTACATGGTGACGCAACAGCCGTTGACGGCCGAAAGCGGATTGAACGAAGTGGTCAGCCTGCTCACGATCCGTTACGGGCAGGAACTGACGGCCTTCCGCGTGCTCAGCCAACAGGCCGTGACGGTGAACGGGCGCGAAGCGTACGAAATTTCCTACGCGTACGTGGAGGCCGACCCGAACATTTCGCATCTGGACCTGCCTGTGGTGGTGCGCGGTCTCGATTACATTTTCCTGAACGGTGAGAAGGCGGTCATCGCCACCTACCGCGCCTCCGAGGCCGAGTATCAGGGCGGGCTGGCGGCCTTCCTCCGTTTCCTCCATTCGCTTCAATTTTAGGAGACAGCCATGAACACGCGTAAATTGAATCGCATCTGGCTGGCGGCGCTGGCCCTCGTGCTGGCTTCGGTGGCCTGTATTGGTGACGGCGAAACGCCTGCACCGATCACCCCTCCCAACACCCCTCCCGCAACAACCGGGCGTGATAATTTGATCGCCTCCACGGTGCAGATCTATGGCCTGTTCAATCGAAATGGGCAACTGGTTCCGGGCTACGTCGGCTCGGGGACGCTCATCTCCGCCGACGGCCTGATCCTGACGAACGCGCACGTGGCGGACCCGGCCGCGGTGGGCGACCCCGATTTCCATCCCGACGCGCTCGCGGTGGGGCTGGTCCAATCGGAAGACAAGCCCGCTGTATTTTCCTATCGCGCCAATGTGGTGGCGATTGACGGCTACCTCGACCTGGCGGTCATTCGCATCGTTTCCACGTTGGACGGCAGCGCCATCAACCCGGGTGACCTGCGCCTGCCTTTCGTCCCTCTCGGTGATTCGGACCAGGTGCATGTTGGCGATCACGTCAACATTTATGGCTTCCCGTCCATCGGCGGCGAGACCATCACCTACACCGACGGCAACGTTTCGGGCTTCACTGCCGAGGCGCAGGTGGGTGACCGCGCCTGGATCAAGACCGACGCGACCATCTCCGGCGGAAACTCCGGTGGTTTGGCCGCGAACGACTCGGGCCAGATCATCGGAGTGCCCACACAGGCCTCCTCCGGCGCGGGCGGTGACATCACCGACTGCCGCGTCATCCAGGACACCAACGGCGACGGCATCCTCGACGAGCGCGATACCTGCATTCCGATCGGCGGCTTCATCAACGCCCTGCGCCCGGTCAATTTGGCGCGTCCGCTCATCAACGCCGCGCAGACGGGGATGGCCTACACCAGTCCGTATGGACAAGTGGGCGGCAATACGCCCGGGGGTGGAAGCGAAACCTTCGGTCCGGTTACCTGGTATCAGGCGGACGTGAACTGCACCAAGGGGAACCAGGTCAACTCCTTCCCTTCGGGCATTTCTGCCATGACGGCCGTCTTCGCCTTCAGCAACATGACGGATGGACAGGCCTGGGGCTCGATTTGGACTTCCAATGGCCAGCAGATTTATACGAGCAACGACGCCTGGGATTCGGGAAACAGCGGCACCTACTCGTTCTGTCTGTTCAACAGCCAGAACCCCATCCCCGATGGGAATTACGCGGTGCAGTTCTTCGTGGGCGCGGACCAGCGCGTGTTGACCCAGGGCAGCGTGGTGGTAGGTTCGGGCACAACGCCTCCTCCCACCCAGCCCCCCAGCACGGGCGGAATCTCGCTCTACGGAACCGTCACCGATTCCGCCACGGGAAGCCCGATTGCCAATGCCTATGTGTTCGTACTCACCTCAGGTGTGAACTATGACTCCTGGGCGGCGGCCAATTACCCCGACAGCCAGATCCTGATGATGACCAAAACGGACGCCAACGGCAATTACCGCATGCCGCTGACCTTCCCGCGCAACATGCCATTCACCATCGTCATCAGCGCCAAGGGCTACTACGACAAGTACGGCGACAACCTCGTCTGGACCGACTCAGACCCCTCGGAGTATCGGATCGACGCGCAGTTGAACAAGTAAAAATCTATCCGAAAAACCCTCGGAGCGCGGACTCTGTGTAGCGCCCCTTAGGTAAGTGCGCCCAGTCAGGCAGACTGGAAGTCTGCAATCCGATTTTCGGATGGATCCCAAGTGTGGTTCTGCGAACAGAACCCCGTTTTCTCGCCTTCGGCGGAAAACGGGGTTCCTGTTTACTCCAGCACAAAATTATCAATCAGGCGGGTCTTGCCGAGGAAAACCGCCATCGAAAGCAGGGATTTGCCCGTCACCGTCTCCAATTCCTCCAGCGTGTCGTAATCGGCGCAGGAGACATATTGCATCTGCGCCCGCGGCTCGGTGGCAAGCGTCTCGGCCATGATCCTTCGCAGGGTGTCCGCGCTCCGCTCGCCGCGCTCGTAGGCGGACCTGGCGGCGGTCAGGGCGCGGAACAAGATCGTCGCCGCCTGCCTCTCCTCCGGGCTGAGATAACTGTTGCGGCTCGACATCGCCAGCCCATCCGCCTCCCGCACGGTGGGGCAGACCACGATCTCGATGGGGAAGTTCAGGTCGCGCGTCATCTTGCGGATGACCGCCGCCTGTTGCGCGTCCTTTTGACCGAAATAGGCCCGCGTGGGCTGGACGGCATTGAACAACTTGGTGACGACGGTCGTGACGCCTCGAAAGTGACCCGGGCGGGACGCGCCTTCGAGAGGCTTTGTCAGCCCTTCGACCTCCACCCACGTGCTGAACCCGGGCGGGTACATCGTCTCGTCGTTGGGAGTCCAGACCAGGTCCACGCCTGCGGATTCGAGCAGGGTGAGGTCGCGTTTCAGGTCGCGGGGGTATTTCGAGAGGTCTTCCGTGGGCCCAAACTGCGTCGGGTTGACGAAGATGCTGGCGACCACGCTCTGGCATTCCTGCCGCGCGCGGCGGGCGAGCGAGAGATGCCCCTCGTGGAGATAACCCATCGTGGGGACGAAGCCCACCGTCCCGTCCAGAAGGAGGCGGGCGGCGTGTAGTTCCTCGAGAGAGGTGGCGATGATCATCTGTCTGTCCATGTTGTATCCTTGTGAAATATCAGGCAATTAGGCTATTTTCCCTGTTGACTTTTAGAAAATCTGTGCTAGACTTCAGACACAATTCATAGAAAAGGAGTAAAATGGCTTACGCACACACGAATTCCAAAGGCATCACCTACTACCTGCACTCCAACGGGAAGATGTTCTTCTTCTCGAAGGAAGTAAAGGATAGCGCGCTCGATGCTGTCCCGGCTGGGTATGACGTGGTCGAGATGAAGACGGGCATGCTGGTCTTGAAGAAGAAGCAGGCCGCGCCCGCGGCAGAGAAGCCCGCCTCGGAAACACCTGCGGCATAACAAGCAAAGTATAACCCTGTTCGACCTAATCCACTGTTCTTTTAGAGAAAAAGGAGACCCAAATGACACGAACAATTGCCTCTAAAAGTTTGAACGAAAGGAGGAATGCATAAATGCCCGCCCTCAACCGCGTTCAACTGATCGGTTATCTCGGAAAAGACCCCGAGAGCAAGTTCACGCCCACTGGCAAGAAAGTCTGCCACTTTAGCATCGGCGTGACCCAGCGCTGGAAGTCTGCTGGCGAGATGAAGGAATATACCGAGTGGTTCAACATCGAAGCCTGGGGACGCCTCGGCGAGGTGGCCCAGCAGTACCTGAAGAAGGGAAGCCTCATCTTCGTGGAAGGACGCCTGAAGACCGACCGCGTTGGCGAAGGCGAGAACACCAAGTATTACACCAAGGTGGTCGCGCTCGCCATGCAGTTCCTCGACCGCAAACCCGCCGACGAGCCCGTCATGTCGGTGGAGGAGGATGCGGCAGGGTACGAGGCGTAGATTCGAGTGCGCGAGTGTGTCGCACCTGAACGCTAAGAGAATTCTCTATCGAGAAGTGCGATGCACCCTCCTACAAAGAAGAAGCCCCCGAGTGGATTGATCCGCTGGGGGGCTTTCGTTTATGAACGCGCGTAAAATTCAATCTTGAACCCCCTCTGCCTGCTGGGTTTCGATACGGCGGGAGAATGCCGCTTACTCAACCACCAGCAGGCAGCTCTCCCAAGGGGGGAGAAGCAGAAAAGAGAATCGAACAGGCGCGACGCTCGAAGCGCCACCGTTCATGAGTTCGTGAACCTCTTCACTTCGGCCATCACAACATCAAAATCAACCAGCAAGTTTCCAGTCAGCGCGGAAGAAGTAACATTTCCTTTATGATCGTGAAAATGATGCGGGAAATTGGACAGGTCGGGATAATGCGGCGTGTTGTCCCACCTCAAAAGCGGACGGTCGCTATACAACTGAAACGAATACCGTTGGAAATCCTTATCGGCCAAAAGGCGTATCTGCAAGTAATTCGGAAGAATCGAGGCGTGAGCTTTGAAAACAAACGTCTCATCATCCACCGCATCGTTTTCGACAACTTGAATATTGCTTAACTCAGGCACGGCGCGCATCCGCGCCAGCAATTCATCAAGCAGAGCCATGTTCGGTCACTTGCTTGCGGACAGCCTGCCATTTGCGGAGAAGGACCAGCGCCGTTTCCCAATCCATCCACACATCCTCCTGTTCGGGCGTGGCGGTATTCTTGATCGAAGCGGAAAACGCGTCAAAGTTTTGTTTGTAACGCGCTTCCAGTTCATCGTTCTTGTTTTTGTAGACTGCGATCTGACGATCAATAAAGTCCAACAGCAAAGCGGACAGGGCGCGCTCGAAATTCTCGAACACGCCTTCGCGGATCAGCGGCGAGACGATCTTTTCAGCGGAGCGGAACAACCGTGCTTCATTTGCCGATAAAACAGCGTTTGTCATACTGCCTCCAGTTTTCTCTGCCACGAATTATACTCGCTTAAAAGTCTCCCCCTCTTATAATTCGCGACGGCCTCTTTTTCAGAGTAAAATACCGTTAACAACCAGCCTCCTGTAAAACCTGACATGTCTCCGCGAAAGTCTGATCATCGTGACCCACGTCCCCGCACGCGACTCGATTAACTACAGCGCGGATGAGACATGTCAGGTTTCCCCCTCCCCACCAAAGGCGGACACCATGCCCCATGACCGAACTGACCAGCGGATACAATAACGGACACCTGCACCCACCGCAGGTGCGGTGTAAGCGGATTCCCCCGCACGCCGGCCCTCCATCCGCTTATCCGCTTTGCGAAGCATCCGCTGGTCACCCTCGCCATCCTTCCATCAAGAAAATCAAGGTTAAGACAATGCATGACCAAGCCTACCTCCAAGCAGAAAAGAAAATCGAAGAAGCGCGGCGGAGATAATTCGGTTTATAATCCAACCAGGAGACTGACATGGTTTTACCCGTTGCCATCGAGTCCAGCACAAAACGATTGTTCCCGAACCTGCAACCTGAGCAGGCCATCGTGGAATTGTTGCTCGAACGCGCCCAAAAGAATCTCATCAAATATCAAACCGCGGCACGCGAGTTCGAGACGAAATACGCGCAGACCTTCGAGTCCTTCCGCAAAAAGATTCTCTCGTCCAAACCTGATTCGACGACCGAGCAGGATTACTTCGATTGGGAATTGTCCGTGACAGGCGTCGCGGACATGAAAGACGAGATTGAACGGCTCGAAGAACTTGACTCTGACTTGTGGGATGAGCAAATCAAGCGCGACGCCAAATCCGGTCGTCTCGATCCATTGATTGCCAAAGTTACAGAAGAATATAATGCTGGCTTAAGCAAACCATTATAAACTCATCGCCCTCTTGATTTAATTCAACGGGGCGATTTTCTTTTCCGAGTAAAATACCCTTCTCATCCAGCCTCCTGTAATAAAACCTGACATGTCTCCGCGAAAGTCCGATCATCGTGGCGCATGTCCATGCGATGGCTCTGGTCAGCAACGGCGCGGATGAGACATGTCAGGTTTCCCAAAAGTACACCATGCCCCATGACCAACCCTCCCTCCAAGCAGAAATGAAACATCCCTTTTCATCCCACCCACTCATTCCCTTCCCCCAAATTCGACACGCGAATTCCTGTTCGCATTCCAACAACTGTTGTCGCATTTGCCCTTACAGGGTGCTGCGCGAGGGGAAGACGGAAGTTAACGTCGGCGGCGGGCAACGTTGGCGGCCTCGTCCGCGTGCTGAATAAACGCAACGAATTCTCTGGGTTCACGAAAAATTTGCGAGCGAATATTAAACAACGAAGCCCCCGGGCAGAACATCATCCCTCGGGGGCTTTCAATTACCAATTACCAATTACCAGCCTCCCCAACCACGTAACTACCTCACCACCTTCGCCCTCATCACCAACCGATTCCTCCCTCCAAACCGATACTTATACTCTTCATTCCCGCGCATGAAATCGAATTCGCTGCGTCCGTGCTCGCAGGCCCATTGGATGGTGTGCGCGAGTAACACCCAGCCCGGGGAAAATTCGTTGAAGGCGCGGTCCACGCCGGAGTTGTAGCCCCACAGACGATTCCCATAATCGAAGTTGAACGCGCCCGCGGCTTTCTTCCCGCCGACCTCGAGGAAGGCCAGCCAGAGCCAGCCGCCGTGGAGGGCTGTCCGTGCGGTGGTGAGCATTTGACGGCGCATCGGCTCGGTGAGAAATGCCTCCTTGGCGGGGTCTTGTCGCATCAGCGTGAAGAACGCGTCCATCTCGGCTTCGAGCGTGGTCTCGTCCTCGACGAGGTACCAGCGGACGGGGATTTCGCTCTCGGCGGCGCGGCGCATCTTGCGGCGGATCTCGTGGCGCTGTTTCTTGTCTATGGACGCGAGGTAGGTCTCGAAGTCCGCGGGGAGGGGGATGTAGGGCGCGGGCTGGTATGTCTCGCGCGTGAACGTCCAGCCGCGCGCGGACGCGTCCGCTTCGAGTGCGGCGAGGGTGGGGGAGGCCTCGGGGAGATTCACCCAGTCGAGGGCGCGCCAATTGTCGGGTCCGTGCGAGGCGAGGAAGTCCAGCAGACCGTTCAGGAAGCGCGTCAAATCCGCGGGGCGGACGATCAAATCCAGGTAGTCGGAAATTTCGATGGAGCCGAGCAGAAGGAGCGCGGGCATGCCATCCTGATTGACGGCGTGGAAGAGCGGCGCGATGCCGATGAGCGCGTCCGCTTCGTGCGCGGTGACGACGGCCAGTTCGGCCTGCGGCCATTCGCCGCCGCCGAGGGTCTGCCACCAATCGCGCAGGTAGTTGAACCGTAAGAACGGCGCGTCGGTGATGCTTTCCGCGAGCATGTCATCCCAGGCGCGGGCAAGCGGAGCGAGGGTATCGAAGGTGGTGTGAAGTTTGAATTCCATAGGGGGTGTTATTAAATTTTACCAGTATAATGATAGGTACCTTCTCCAAGTTCTTACATGGTGGATCAACGTGCCCATTGACCTGAATATCCTCAGCCTTCATCGCTTGAACGGACAGGAACAAAACGGACTGCCCGGCCTGGCGGCTTTCCTGCCGCCGCGCAAGGCGGCGCGTGGCCGCGATCGCGAGAGTTTGCTGGTCTTTCTGTTGCTCAATGGCAACACAAATTTTTCCCACGAAGAATATGAAACCCTGATGGTCGACGCGGCCGCCGCGTATCACAGCACGCACGGCGCGCTCACCACCGCCCTGCGCGCCGCGGCCGAATCCATCAATCGCGCTTTGCTCGAGCGTAACCTATCCACCTCGGGGCGCGGGCAATATGCCATCGGCTGGCTCACGCTGGCGGCCCTGCGCGAATCGCAACTGACCATTTTGCAGTGCGGCCCCACGCACGTGCTTTTGTCCAGCGGCGGCGCCACGCGTCATTTGCACGATCCTGCCCTTTCGGGCAAGGGGCTCGGCCTCGGCCAGAGCCTCAGCCAGTTCTATTCGCAGATCCAACTCCAGCCGGGCGACCGCCTGCTCCTCTGCCCGAAACTGCCGCCCGCCTGGAATGACGCCTTCGGTTCGGACCGCGGCCTGCCCGCGCCCGAGTCCACGCGCAAACGTTTGATGGCGATCGCCGAGGGGGACGTGGACGGCGCGCTCATCCACGTGACGGAGGGGACGGGCGGGATCATCTTCCCTGTGGACGCGGCTCCGCATCCTTCCCCGCCCGCGCGGGTGGACTCCACCCCGGCCTTCGTCCCGCCCGAGCCGCCCGAAGAGACGCCTGCCGCGGCACACGTCATCGGCCAGCCGTCAACGGAGCAACCCTCCGCGTACGCCATCCCGCCCCAGCCCGTCGAAGCGGACGAGGCGCTGGTGGAGCAACTCGCCAACGTGGCGATGGCGCGGCAGTTCCCGCCGTCCATCCCGCGCGCCAAACCGCCCGAACCCGAACTGGAATCCATCCCCGAAGCGGAGGAGGAAGAGGAGCCCGAAGTGGAGGCGGTGGATGTCACCTCGGCGCCGCGGCGTTCGCCCGAGGAAGCGGCCCTTCGGCGCGCGGAAACCCAGCGTCAGGCGGCACGCGTCGCGGTGACGGGGATCGCGGCCTGGCGTCGCGCGACCGAACGAGTCGGGGCGGCGCTCCGCAAGTTCCTGCCGAATCTCCTGCCCGGCGGCGAGTCGGATATTTCCCTGCCCGTCCCCGCCATGGCGTTTATTTCCATTCTCATCCCGCTGCTGGTGGTGACGATTGCCGTGGTGGTCTACTTCCAATTTGGGAATAGCGCCCAATACGAGACGTACATTGCACAGGCGCAGGTGTTGCGCGAGCAGGCCATGAGCGAGACGGATCCCATCCTCCAACGAGAGGCGTGGAACAACGTGCTCCAGCGTGTGGCACAGGCCGAAACGTACAGCGTGACCAGCGACACCCTTGCCATGCGTCAGGAAGCGCAGGCAAAGCTGGACGCCCTGCTGGGGGTCGCGCGCTTGAACTTCAGGCCGATCTTTGCCTCGGGCACGAATGCCCAAATCAGCCGCATGGCGGCCAGCGAAACCGACCTCTACATGCTCGACGCCACGCAGGGGAATATCCTGCGCGCCGCCATCGACCGCGGCTACGCATTGGATGAAACCTTCGATTGCAAGCCCGGTACCTATGGCAACAATATGGTCGGTTCGTTGCTGGACCTGCTGGTGCTGCCGCGCGTCAACACGCTTAACTCGTCTGTGATGGGAATCGACGCGGCAGGCAACCTGCTTTATTGCGCGCCCGGTCAGGTGGCGCAGGCGTTTGCGCTCACACCTCCCTCCACCAACTGGGGACGCGTCACTGCCATGACGCTCGACAACGGCCAACTGTACGTGCTCGACGCGCCCGCACGCGCGGTCTGGATCTATCTGGAAAAGGACGGTGTCTTCACCGATGCGCCGCTCTTCTTCTTTGGCAACCAGATTCCCGAAATTCAAAATGCGATTGATATTGCTGTCAGCGGCGATGAACTCTACCTGCTCCATGCCGATGGCCGCGTCACGCATTGCACCTATAGCCGCATTGACGGCGTGCCCACCCGCTGTGACTCTCCCGTCACACTGATCAACCGCTTCCCTGCCTACGGCGAGATCGACGTGTTCGCGCAGGCGCATTTCACGCAGATGACGCTGACCGGCCTGCCTGAATCCACGCTCCTGCTTCTGGACGCGGACGGGCAATCGGTCTATCGGTTGAGTTCGCATGGCTTCGAGTTGCAGGGGATTCTGGCCGCGCCGATCGGGGGCATGCCAGCCGGTCCGCTGGGCGCGATGACGGTCAGCCAGAACCACAGCCTCTACCTGGCATTGGGTGATCAGGTTTACGTCACGAACGACGCGCCGTAAGGCGAGATACTACCTCGCTCTAC
>DYKX01000099.1:4717-11034 GCA_020722375.1 Anaerolinea thermophila | reverse complement strand
CAAAAGGTCAACCACATGCAAACTCCGCCAACCGAACCCCCGCCCCGCAAACTCCTCGACCAGGCTTGCACTGAGCTTGTCGAACGTGTCTCCGACGCCATCCGCGCCAAACATTACTCCCGCCGCACCGAACAAACCTATCCCGCGCAGCGCGCCGTCAACTCGCGCCACTCATCCAATGACAACGTCTCCGCCCGCCGCATGGGATCAATTCCCGCCGCGCGCAGCGTCGCCTCGATCTCCGCGGGCGGTTTCCACATCCCTGCCGAGAGGGAATTGCGGAGCGTCTTCCGTTTTTGGCCGAATCCCGCTTTCGCCAGCGCAAAGAATGTGTCGAGCAACGTGTAGGGAATGAACGGCGCGGGAGACAGGTCAATCCGCACCACGGCCGAGTCCACTTTGGGCGCGGGATGGAACGCCCCCGCAGGGATGACCGCCGCCACGCGCGGGACGCCGTACACCTGCACCGACAGCGAAAGCAGACTCATGTCGGGCGGGGAGGCGCAGATGCGGTCCGCCACCTCCTTCTGGACGGTCAACACCACGCGGCGCGGACGGGGAGTCGTCTCGAGCAGGTGACGTAACAGCGCGGACGTGATGTAATAGGGGATGTTCGCCACCACCAGATAATCGGGGACGCGGATGATCTCGGCGGGGGAGATTTTGAGCATGTCGCCTTGTACGATTGTGATGTTCGTATAGCCAGAAACAGCCTCTCGCAACGGCGGCAACAGCCTCCCGTCCAGTTCGACCGCGATCACCTGTCTGGCCGCGGCCGCCAAATGACGCGTCAACGCGCCCAGGCCGGGTCCCACCTCCAGCACGGTGTCGTTTGGCGTGATCTCTGCCGCGTTGACGATCTTCTCCAGCGCGTAGGGATCCTGCAAAAAATTCTGCCCGAGGGACTTGTCCGCGCGCAGGCCGTGCGCTTTCAAAATCTGCGCGGCGTTGATTGGGGGGAGCGGTTTGGCAAAACGAGAGGACATTTGGAAATAACCTGCTCCTTCGCACAGCGCCCCTGTGGAGCGCCGAGTTGTTCGAGGATTTTGTATTCGGGTTTCATAAGTTCCACACACAAAATTGTCTTTGCTGTCGTATTGGGTGTTGGCCTGGCTGACAGTCACATTGTACCCGCCGACATCGCAGCCCGCCGCGCGTGCCTGATTATCCCAGGCAGATGCGCCTCCGGGGTGACCGCCTCTAACATCCGACACATCTCTTTTTCCTGCCACGTAATTTGCGCGCCCGCCCATATGAGCCATAGGTTTTTATACTCATGCAGGCGGATTGTCGAGCCGCACGCCGTGACCGCGCACGGTGTCAATGTATTGATGCTTCCTGTCCAGCGAGGCGAGGCGGTCACGCAGACGTCGGATGAGCGCGTCCAACGCCTGATCGGAAACGCCGATGGATTGCTCCTCGCCCCACACGGCAGACACCAATTCGGCGCGGTTAATCACCTGTCCCTGCTTCTCGTAGAGCATCCAAAGCAATTTAAACTGCTGCGCCGAAAGCGGCGGAACAATTTGTTGCTGGTTCACCCATACGCGGCGGGAACGCAGGTCCATCATCAGGCGGCCGGGTTTGCCCGCCCCGTCCCCAAGCGGCATGGTGGAATCGGATGTAAGGAACGTGAATTCCTGCGCCAGCGAGATCTGGATCATGTCGCCATCCTGAAGGACCACCGGCGCAGACAGCGCCTCGCCGTTGCGATGCGTCCCGTTCTTGCTGCCCATGTCCTCGAGGATGATCCCCTCCGAGGTCGGGGTGAGACGGGCGTGGAAGCGCGAAACCTGTCGGTCTGCGATGACCACGTCACACGAATGTTCGCGTCCGAGAACGATGGTATGCGAGATGGACCAGCGCTGTCCCTTCAACGGGCCTTCCTGCGCGATCAACAGCGGAAATTCTTCCGTTTTTTCGTTCATGTGAGGGGATCCCTGAGTTTCAAAAGCGACCTGTAGAAGATGCCAAATTGCAAGCAGTTTAATTTCAAAGACGTTTATAATATAGCAGAAAAGCGCGTTTCTGTGCAGAACCACGCCGAAACAAATTTACTGCACACCCCGCTTGGAGAACCCCATCTTATGTCGCTCCCGGTGAAGCCAGGAGAGGCGCTGCGCGACCGCTACCGCATCCGTGAACGGATCGGCCAGGGCGGCATGGGCAACATTTACCTTGCCGATGATCTGCGGCTCGAGGGGCGTCTTTGCGCCCTTAAGGAAGTCGAGTACGATCGCGCATTGCCCGAACACATTTTAGAGGAGGCCCGCGACCAGTTCCTGCGCGAGGCCACCGTTCTGGCGCGCCTGGATCACCATAACCTGCCCAAAGTTTCCGATTTCTTTTCCATCGAAGCGCGCGACTATCTCGTGATGGATTACGTGCCAGGCAAAGATTTGCGCGCCCTTATGCTCGAAGCGCGCAAACAAAAGCGCTTCCTGCTCGAAGAGGATGTGCTTAACTGGGCCAATCAAATTTGCGACGCGCTCAGTTACATGCACAGCCAGACGCCGCCCATCGTCCATCGCGACATCAAACCGAGCAACCTGAAATTGACCCCTGGCGGACTCGTCAAACTGGTGGATTTTGGCCTCGTCAAGATCCTCGCCCCCGACGAAGTGACCATCACGGTCATTCAGGGACAGGGCACCGCGCTCTACACCCCGTTGGAACAATACGGCGGCGACAGCGCCCACACCGACATCCGCTCGGACATCTATGCCTTCGGCGCGACGCTCTACCACCTGCTGACAAACGAACCGCCCGCCGAGGCCCGCGTCCGCTTCCTGGACGCTTCGAATCTGGTCCTGCCCCGACAGATCAATCCCGAGATCAGCGTCCGCACCGAACGCGCCATCCTGCGCGCCATGGCGCTCCATCCCGATGATCGCCCCAAAAGCGTGGACGAGTTCCGCGCCTACCTGTTCGGGACGCGCGAAGCGCCCACCGGTCCGCTTGGCCCGCTGCGCCAAACCTCCCCCGCCCTCGATTTTCAAGTTCTATCGGCAGATTCGATTCTGGCCTGGGCCGCAATAGGACTTCTGGCCCTCAGCCTGATTGCCACCCTGTTGCGATAATCAGCGCTTGCGCCGCATCCACAGCCAGGCGCACAGCGCGCCGGTAATTTCCCCCACCACAGTCAATCCAACCAGCGCGCCGCCGCCGCCCGATTGAAGCACGTCCACTGCGCCGGGCAGGCCGAGCGCGAGATAGTTATAAAACAGCAAGCCGCCCAGCAGGGCGCACAATGCCCAGCGCATGCCCCAGCGCGACTTTCCCCAACTGCTCCCCACCCAATAAGCCAGCAAGGCTCCGCCGCCTAAAATGAACAGACTCAACATCCAGCCGCCAAAACGCGGCTCGCCATCCGAGGTGACAAAATCGCTTTCCTCCACAGGCACGGGCGTGGTGGGCGTGGGAACAACCGTCTCCGACTGGGCCGGCACGATGACGGTCACCACCGCGGCCGCGCCCTCCGACACGTTCAATTGGATGACATCGGAGATGGCGGCGGGTTCGCTGGCCGCGCGGATCTCCACCAGTCCGGGCTTATCGATGCGGAAGGAAATGGCCGCCGCGCCAGATATGGTGGTGGAATCCTGTTGCTGGAGGATGCCGCCGCCCTCCCCTGCCAATGAAATGCTGAACCGCACCACCGTCCCATCCGGGACGGGATTGCCGTTATGGTCGAGGATCGTCCCCGTATGAACGGTGACGGAATCGCCCAAATTGAAGAGCGGCATGGAAGCAGGTTCAGACGTCAGCGAGGGAGAGGCCGTGGGCGTGGATTCCGCTGGATGGTCCAGATAGAGCGAGATGATCTGCGCGGGGTCGGGGGCGGTGATCGTGATCAGTTCATATCCAATGCCGGGAATCGAGACGGGGGAATGCCCATCGGGCGTCAATTCCTTGTAGAGGACGCGCGCAGCCACATCCACGAACTCGGGCGATTTGCTGTAGAGCGCGAAGTAGGCTGTGAGTTTGGCAACATCGGTGGAATCGAAATAGTAGGGCGCGCCGAAGGAGAACAGGATGGTTTTCTTCGCGCGCAGAATGTCCTGCCGCTCGGTCAGGAATTGACGCACCAACTGAGGCTGGGCGGAGGAGGCGTCGGTCATCGAGATGACGACCCAGTTGGCGCGCCGCAGGTCGGATTCGAGGCCGTCGGGACCGTTCCCCGCCAGCAGGTCAGAGAGGTCATCGAAGGAATAGGAACTCAGGTGATTGATCAACACCTGTCCGCCAGTGGTTGGTCCGTAAAGTCGCAGGATGGCCTGCTGAAGCGCATCGGTCGCAAGGACAGGCTGCGGTGGGCATAGACTGCACTGGATGGCCGAATTGGAATCAGTGAGGAAGATCAGGTAATCACTGGAGGAGGGCGGTTCGGGCAGGACGTTGTCCAGTTCCTGCCGGTCGGGGCTGATCAGGGTGGCGGCCTGGCTGGCCACTTCAAAGGTAACCTGACTTGATTCTCCCAGTTGGTTCAACTTCGTCAGGGAAGGTGTAACCTCTGCGACGGAGAAGATGCCATACAGTTGATATTTTTGAATCAGGATGCGCGTGACGGCCTCGTCCACGCGCTGGGCAAAGGCCTGGTCTTCCGTGTATCGCTGTGCAAAGTAACCGAAGATCTGTTTGACGGTGGCAAGGTGATCGCTCTCATCCACCGAGTAGATGTTGCCAAGAGTCAGCAGGTCGTTGCCAGCCAGGAAGGCATCGCGCGCAATAAGGCGGGCGTTGAATTGCGCCTCACCAGGCGCGTAGAAATCGCGCACGGCGCGGCTTCCCAGTTCGTCGCTCACGATCAGGCCGCCGTTCTCCCTCCACGAGACGAACTGCGGCAGTTTCAGAATTTCGCCCAACGCCTGCGCATCGAAACTGACGGGGCGGGTGGTGGCGCGGATGTTTCCCTGAAATCCCTGATAACGGATATGAGAAACCAGCAAACCGTCGGTGGTGGAGGCTTCGTCGGGCGCGTTCCCCGTCACAGCAAAGAAAGGCGCGAGCTCGATCTGCTTGAGTTGCTCCAGCGATTTGCGTACCGTGGCAACTTCCTGTTCGGGCGGACGGTCCGAACTGCCGCGCCCAGGAAAGTGCTTGCTGATGACCAGCAACTGATTTTCACTGCCAATGTGCAGGCCGCGGATGTAGGCCCGCCCCATTTCGCCGACCCAGAACGGGTCGCCGCCAAAGACGCGCGTCCCCAGGTCCCCGCTTGAGTTGGAGGATGGTTGATCCAGCACATCCAACGAAGGGCCGATGAAAAGATTGAATCCCAGCGCAGATAATTCCTGTCCCGCGACCGCGCCCGCCTGCTCGGCCAGGTCGGTTTGCCACGTCGCGCCCAGCGCCATTTCCGACGGCAGGGTCGTCAAACCGTTGATGATCTCATCCGTGGGCGCGCCGTTTCCCTCCTGTGCGATACCGATCCACAACGGCACATACGCGGGAGAGGCGGGCCTGCCCGCTTCAGGATCGGTCAAACTGGTTGTTCCGCCCATGCGTTCAGCCGCCTGTAAACTGTAGATCAGGCGATGTAAATCGGTCAGTGTGTTGGGCGCTGGCGAGAAATTGTCATTCTCCGACAGCAAAACAACGCCGCCGATGTGATAATTTACGATCAGGTCATAGATCTCGGAATTTGCGCCGGCATCGATTCCCTTGAATGTTACCAGAAACAACTGTCCCACACGCTCCTCGGGCGTCATGGCATTCAAAAGTTGGCGCACAACGATGGGCGGCACGGGAGTCTGCGCCTGCACGGGCTGGATGAAGACGGCCAGCAACGAAAGGATGACCGCGATAAAAAGGAGACGTCTCACGCCCGCGCCTCCCCTGCGTAATCGGCGACGATTCTCGCGTGGACCTCGGGCTGGATGTTGCCTCCCGAAACGATTGCCACCTGTGGGTTTTCTCCTCCCACATCTCGTAAAGCCGCGGCAATCGTCACCGCGCCAGAAGGCTCGATGACTTCGCCGTATTCTTTGTAAGCAAATGCCACTGCGCGGGCGATCGCTTCCTCGGAAACGAGGATGATTTCATCCACCAACTGCTTCACCATCGGGATGGTGACCGAGTCCGCTTCGACCGCGCCCGTCAAGCCATCTGCCAGCGAGGGCAGGTCGGGGATTCCATCTTGTGTGCCGTGATAGAAAAGTCTGTGCATGAAGGGCGCGGTTTCAGGTTGGACTCCCACCAGCCGCGGCCGCGGCGAGAGACGCGTCAACGCCGCGCCGATGCCCGCGATCAGCCCGCCTCCGCTGACGGGGACGAGGTAGGTCAAATTGCCAATTTGACCGCCCTGGATCAAATTG
>DYKX01000099.1:0-4617 GCA_020722375.1 Anaerolinea thermophila | reverse complement strand
AACAAATTAGAAAGTTGATTTACAACTTCCAATCCAATCGTCCCCTGCCCCGCGATGACCTGTCCATCGTTGTACGGCGAGACCCAGGTCTTACGATTTTCATCTGCAAATCTTTTTCCAGCGGCCTCGGCTTCGGGATAGCCGCCCGCCACCGTGACAATTTCCGCACCCAGGGCGCGGATGGCATCCACTTTGACGGGTACGGCGTGTTCCGAAACAAAGCAGGTGACGCGCGCGCCTGTCAGTTTGCCCGCGAGCGCCACGCCCTGTCCGTGATTGCCCGCCGAGGCAGTGACGATTCCCGCTGCGCGTTCCCAATCTTCCAGTGAAAGCACTTTATTCAACGCGCCGCGCGCTTTGAACGAACCTGTCTTCTGACGGTTCTCCCACTTGAGAAAGAGATTGCGCGCCGCGTCATGCGTCAATGGCGTGCGGACGATGTGCGGCGCGATTCGCTCGTCCGCCTGGTCAATCCATTCGGACGGAATCATACCGAAGGTCCTCGCGCGATGCGGACGGCGAGAAGCGGGTCGTCGGTCATGATGCCGTCCACGCCCCAGCCGGCCATCCGCCGAACATCCTCTTCCGTATTGACAGTCCACACGTTGATCTTTCGTTTCAACTTGTGGACGCGTTGAACGGTCTGCGCGGTGACATCTGTGACGTACGGATGAAGCGCGTCGTATGCGCCAAAATTGAATCCGAACGAGCGACTCCACACCCCCAATATTCCACCCAGCGCAAGCAACCCGCGCGGGACTTCGGGCAGGAGGCGCGCGGCCTTTTTGAGATTGCCCGCGTTGAACGATGAAAAGATAACGCTCTTTTGCAATCCGTGTCGGCGCACGAGTTCGCAGACTTTTTCCACCAGGCTATCGTGCGGCGTGGAATAGTTGGTGAGTTCCACATTGATGACGGCACGCCTGCCGATGCTTTCGAACACCTCTTCGAGAGAGGGAATTTTTTCGCCGCGAAATGCTTCCGAGAAAAAACTGCCCGCGTCCAGTTCGCGCAGGGCCGCGAAGGAAAAGCGAGCCAGTCGGCCCTTGCCGTTGGTGGTTCGGTCGAGCGTCGCGTCGTGATGAACGACGACTGTCCCATCCGCGCTGAGTTTTGCGTCCAATTCAACGCCGTCAGCGCCCTGATCCAGGGCGAGGTTGAAGGCGGCAAGCGTGTTTTCAGGCGCGTAATTTTTGGCGCCGCGATGTCCGAGAATGATGGGAGAATGATCGAGAGACATAAGGAGGAGACGGGAAAAGAGGAGGTAGGAGCGTGTGAATGCTGGCGTTACAAATCCACAAAATACGCCTGGGCGGCGCGGTCGATCATTTCGCGCGTCATGGCTGGTTCGATGGAGAGATAGGACGCGATGTCGAGAATCTGGTCGCACAGGTCGCGCGGATGCGAGGCGCGCAGTTTGCGATTGCGTTTCACGTACCATTCCTGCAACAGATAAGCCAATCCCTGGTCGTTGTAGGGAATCTTCTTATCCGCCGCGACGCGCCTGAAGATTTCGCGATACTCATCATAGGAGGGGTCGCCGATCTCGATCTTGTGGCGCAGGCGGCGCAGGAAGGCCTCGTCAACGAGGTCTTTCGGCGGCAGGTTGGTGGAGAAGACCACCAGCACGTCAAAGGGGATTTCGAATTTTCGCCCCGTGTGCAGGGTCATGTAGTCTACGCGGTTTTCGAGCGGGACGATCCAGCGGTTGAGCAGGTCGCGCGGACGTACCTGCTGGCGGCCAAAGTCGTCAATGAGCAGGATTCCGCCATTGGCTTTGACCTGGAACGGGGCTTCGTAGAACTTGTGCGTGTCATCGAAGACAAGGTCCAAACCTTCGAGGGTCAACTCGCCGCCGACGACGATGAACGGGCGGCGGATCTTGATCCAGCGCGGGTCGCGCCGCGTGGACGGACGCAGGCCTCCCGTCGAGCCTGAAACGGATTCCGATTCGGGCGCGGACTTGTGGCTGACCGCGTCGTACAACTTGATGACCTGTCCATCCAGATAGATGGCAAAGGGGATGTACATCGTCTGCGCGAGGGCCAGGTTGCCAAAGGCACGCGCGATGCTGGTCTTGCCGTTGCCTGGAGGCCCGTAGAGGAAAATGGACGTGCCCGAATTGAGCGCAGGCCCCAGCCGCTGAAAGGACGCCTCGGAGATGACCAGTTGCGAGAGAATCTGGCGCATGGTGCGCGTGGTGACGGTGAGGCGTCCGCTCTTCTGACGGCGGATGGATTCGTTGTAGATGTCGAAGGGAACGGGCGCGGGTCCCGCGTATTGGCTGCGCTCCAGCGCCTCACGAGCGCGGGCGATCCCCGCACCGGTGATGGCGTAGGTGTAGGCGCCCTCGCCCAATCCACCCTGCGAAGACTTGACCTCGATCAGTTTTTCCGCTTTGAGGGCCTGCAGGATCGTATCGGTGATCCCCGCGAACGGCAGGGCGATCTCTTCGGCGATCTTGAAGCCGTTCATATAGCCTTGAAAGTATAAAATCTTCAGGGCCAGGTCTTGCAGCCAAAGTGGGGACAGGCCTGTATCCTCCACACTATTGAGTGTAGGCGGGTAAAAAGGCGCATTGGATGGGGACGCAGGCTCGATTTTGCGCGAAATGGTCATGGATGCCTCCCGGACCGGGATAATAAAATGGAGTAAGGCGATTATAGCATCATTGTAATTTCGTTTATAATTCCTGCCATGAAACTATCAGTTATCATCCCCGTTTACAACGAAGTTGGAAACATCGAAGAAATACTCAAGCGTGTCAAGGCCGCCAAAAAGGCATCTGAGATCATCGTGGTGGATGATGGCTCACACGACGGGACGCGCGACATTCTCAAGAATATGGACGGCAAGGATAAGGTCCGCGTGATCCTGCACGAGAAGAATCAGGGAAAGGGTGCGGCGGTCCGCACGGGACTGGACGCGGCCTCGGGCGAAATCATGCTGATTCAGGATGCGGACCTCGAGTATGATCCTCGCGATTATGGCATCCTGCTCCAACCCCTCGATGAAGGCATCGCGGATGTGGTGTACGGTTCCCGCTTCCTCGGCGGGCCGCGTCGGGCGACGATGTACTGGCACATGATCGCCAACAAGTTGCTGACGTTCATGACCAACATCCTGTACGATACCATCCTGAGCGACATGGAGACAGGATATAAGGTTTTCCGCCGCAAAGTGGTGGAGGGGATGAAGATTCGCGCCAGGCGCTTCGACTTCGAGCCCGAGTTCACCGCCAAAGTGCTGAAACGCCACTACCGCATCTACGAGGTGCCGATCTCGTTCAATCCACGCGATTACGCGCAGGGAAAGAAGATCAAGATGAAGGATGCCTTCGAAGCGGTTTGGACGTTGTTGAAATATCGGTTTGTGGATTAACTCGTCCGACTGTTGATCTGAACGGAAAAATCAGAACCCCGTTTTCTTTGGAGAGAACGGGGTTCATGTATTTAGTCTCTAGCCGAATATCGGATCGCGGACTTCCAGTCCGCCTGGGGCAAGCGGACTCCAGTCCGCGCTCCGCAATTTTCGGATAGACTCTTATTCTTCCAACAACTCTTTTGCCTTCTTGGTCTGCTTGCCGCGCTCCTCGGTATCGAGAACGCGCTTGCGGATGCGGAAATTTTCGGGGGTGACTTCGAGCAATTCGTCATCGGCAAGATATTCGATGGCCTCATCCAATGACATCGAACGCGGGGGCGTGAGGCGAATTTCCATATCGCCGCGCGAAGAACGTGTGTTGGTGAGGTGCTTCTTCTTGCAGACATTGATCGGCAGGTCGGAGCCGCGGCTGTTTTCGCCGATGACCATGCCCTCGTACACCTCCACGCCAGGGCCAACAAAAAGCGTTCCGCGTTGTTCGGCGTTTTCGAGCGCGTAGGCGGTGGTCGTCCCCGCTTCCATCGCGACAATGGAGCCTGTGCTGCGCGTGTTCATCGGACCAGCCATTTCGTCGTAGCCGTGGAAGATGGTGTGCATCACGCCATTGCCGCGCGTGGACGTGAGGAACTGATAGCGGAATCCCAGCAGGCCGCGCGTCGGGGCGATGAAGACCATGCGCGTCGTGCCTTGACCTGAGTCGTGCATCTCCATCATTTTGCCGCGCCTACTCCCGAGCATTTCCACCACCACACCGACGGTGTCGTTGCTGGTCTCCACGTGGACTTCCTCGTACGGTTCGAGCAGCGCGCCGTCATCTGCTTTGTGAAAGATGACTTCGGGACGCGATACCTGGAACTCGTAGCCTTCGCGTCGCATGGTTTCAATCAGAATTCCAAGATGCAACTCGCCGCGTCCGCTGACGAGGAAATTTTCGGCGGAATTGGTCTCTTCCACGCGCAGGGCGACGTTGGTGCGGAGTTCGTCGAAGAGACGTTCGCGCAGTTTTCGGGAGGTACTCCACTTGCCCTCGCGTCCCGTGAACGGCGAAGTGTTGACGCCAAACGTCATGCGAACGGTCGGCTCCTCCACTTTGATGGTGGGAAGCGCGACGGGATTGAGTGGGTCGGCCAGAGTCTCGCCGATGGCAATGCCTTCGAGTCCCGCGAGGGAGACAATGTCGCCCGCGGAGACTTCGTCTACCTCGATCTTGTTGAGTCCCTGGAAAGTGTAGAG
>DYKX01000269.1 GCA_020722375.1 Anaerolinea thermophila | reverse complement strand
TTTAAAGCCTTGCTGCGACGGCGGGGTACCCCGAAAAATCTTTGAAATCGCGCTTAAGGCGCCATTTTTCAAAGGTCTCAAAACGTCAACGACAGAATTCCACCAAACTGCTGCTCTTCCCTTATGCGTTTCGAATTCTTTGGTTCGCAAGACATAGAGTGATCTCGAAGGGATCAACGATAGCGCCGATACCGCCGATCAAGTTGGCGACAAGCACCTTTTTGTCGACATTATGGCTTTCCTCCTCCACCGCCCAACGCCGTATAGAGCCTGACAAGATTGGTGAGTCTGGCAAGGCGAAGAGCAATGAGTCCGCGCTGCGCGCTGTAAAGGGACCGTTGCGCATCAAGAACGCTAAGATAGCTGTCTATTCCCTTCGTGTAACGCAGATTTGAAAGGCGATAGGCATCCGCAAGCGCATCCACCAGGGACTGCTGAGCCGCGATCTGCCGCTCCACCGTTTGGCGCACGGCCAGCGCGTCGGCAACCTCCCGAAACGCCGTCTGGATCGTCTTTTCGTACTGCGCAACGGCCATTTCTCGCTCGACCTTCGCGACATCGTAGGCAGACCATGTGCGGGCATCGAAAATCGGCATCGTGATCCTCGGTGCGAAACGCCATAGGCCCGAGCCATCCTCGAAGAGTCCTGAAAGATCGGCGCTTGCCGTTCCTACGGCGGTCGTAAGCGCGATCCGGGGGAAGAACGCGGCCCGGGCGGCGCCGATATTGGCGTTGGCACCCTTGAGCCGGTGTTCCGCGGCCAGCACATCGGGCCGCGTCAGCAGCACGTCGGATGTCAGACCCGCAGAAACCTCTTTTGGAGGGCTGATGGCTGTCTGACCATCCGGCAGTAAAGCGGGCGGCAGAGAAAATCCAACCAGAAGATTCAGGACGTTTTCATCCTGTGCGGCGAGCTGTGTGTAACGTGCGAGATCGCCCCTCGCCGTGTCGAGTTGGGTCTCTGCCTGTCGGAGATCAAGCCTGGATGCAAGCCCGACATCAAAGCGTTTTCGTATCAACCGGTACGAGGATTGCTGCGCCTCAAGTGTAGATTTAGCCAGTTTGAGGGCTTCTCTGTCGGCCGCAAGCGCGAAGTAACCACTTGCAACCGCCGATATCAGCGAGATCCTGGCGTTGCAGAGAGCCTGATCCGTCGCGAGATATTCCTCCAGTGCCCTGTCTTTGAGGCTGCGGATGCGGCCGAAGAAATCGATCTCCCACGAACTCACGCCGAGATTCACCTCGTATCGTTCGGAGATCACAGCCTTCCCGCTGGGCGAAAGATCGGCGGGGATACGTTCTTTGCTTTCGGTGCCGGCCGCATTGAAGGCCGGCAGCAACTCCGCCCGCTGGATGCCGTAGTAGGCGCGAGCCTTTTCGACGTTTAAGGTTGCCAGCCGCAAATCGCGGTTGTTTTTCAGAGCTTCTTCGATAACGTTTCGCAGTCGCTCATCGGTGAAAAAAGCGCGCCACGGAAGGTCAGATGCTTCATGCCTGGTTTCAGCAAGTGCTTTCGGTTCCTGATATGCCTCCCCGGCGGGCCAGTCAACGGAAACCACAGAGGCGGGCCTTTCGTATCTGGGTGCAAGCGTACACCCCCCCAGAACGGCGAGGGCGATCAGATAAAGAGGCAGATTTTTGTTCATAATATTAATCCCCGGATGG
>DYKX01000268.1 GCA_020722375.1 Anaerolinea thermophila | reverse complement strand
TAGAGGAGGAGATCAAGGATGCCGTCGCCGCGGCCGGTAAGCAGTGGCGGGAAGGTCCCAAGCCTGAGCAAGCGGTGCTCTTTCCCGAGTTCATGGTGCCGAAACCCGAACACCTCCAACTCCGCTTCGACCTCACGGGAGTGACTGACGAACGTTTTTGGGAGCAGGCGGAAGACCGCATCCTGGATGCCCTGAAGGACTACGCCGAACAGGCGGAAAACGGCCTGGCGGTCCGCCGCAGGCTCTTCGCCGAGGACGCCGCCAGAGGATTCGCCTTCATCGACCTCTGCCGCAAGCGCTACGACGTCGTGCTGATGAATCCGCCCTATGCAGAGACGGAGGGACGACTACAGTCGTTCTTGAAACGATGCTATCCCGGAAATTGGACCAACCTCTATTCAGCCTTTATTGAGCGTGGGCAGGCTATTGGTCGAATGCGTATTGGTTTCGTTTGTCCCGAAGGCTTCTTGTCAGCCTACAGAATGAGAAACCTGCGAAGCGAGTTCGTCGAGCGACGGCGATTGGAGGAATTGACATGCCTCGGCAAGGACGTTTTCGACGAGATGGGTTTGGCCACGATAGCAATGGTGCTGAATTGCAGGCATTCAGAGCTTCAACCTCTGCTGGTGGATTTGAGTGAGGATGGACTTGGTCGTCTGGATTTTATGGATCGCGCCGTCGTCAATGCCCGGACGAACCATATCCTGACACCTGACCTTATTCGAGGTGGTACGGCGCGCTGGGAGGAAAAGCCTCTTTCTCCAACGTTCGGCGTTGTTACAAAAGGAAACTGCACTTTCGATGACTTTCGGTTCATCCGAGCTTGGTGGGAGGTGCCTGTCCAATGCCTCGGCGTAAGGTGGCAAAGGTGGCAGAAGGGCGGCGAATATCAGCCTTTCTTCTCCTCCACACCGTATGTGATCGATTGGGAAAGAGAGAATGACGGAGCGGCGATGCGCTGTTATGGATTGATGAAGGTCGGCACCGACGCACAAGTCGCACAAAGCTCTCGGTATTGGTGGCAGTCGGGTTTGGTCGGCCCTGCCATGAACACGACGGGGGCTGGCTTCAACATCCGCATTCTTCCGAAAAACGAAATCTTCTCGGCCAAATCAACGGTGATTATTCCGAAGAGTCGTAAGCAGGCGTTGATTCTCCTCTCCCTGTTGAACTCAAGAGTTCTCAGATGGTTCCTTTATCAACAAGGAGCAGGATTGGCCGGGAACACGGGTAAGATCAAAACACTGCCTGTTGTCTGGCCGAGCGAAGATGTTGAATCGTCACTGACGGCGCTATCGCAGGAGGCCGTCAAGTTGATGGCCGATCTTGAAGCCTTCAAGGAAACTTCGGCCTGTTTCAAAGGAGTGGTCCGCCCACAAAATGAGCTTGCGGACTGTTATAGAGAATGCGCCGAACGACTTGATGCAACGGTGGCCCTTCTCTACCAACAAGAAGTCCAGGATGAAGCGGTAAAATCAACCCTTGATCTTTCCGAGTCCGCTTTGGTTGAGGCCACCGACGGACATATAACAAAGCCCCATGGTGATTCGCTTCTGGCCTATTGCGTGGGCATCCTTTTCGGCCGCTGGGACGTCCGCATCGCGATTGATCCGTCGTTCGCGCCGAAACTGCCGGACCCCTTTGATCCTCTGCCGGTCTGCCCGCC
>DYKX01000267.1 GCA_020722375.1 Anaerolinea thermophila | reverse complement strand
TATTACATCCTGATTTCCCTGTTGAACAAATTTGGATATCACCCGATTTCTCGTAAGGAAGCCATTGAGCTGGCAGAAAGGTTGTTGTCAAATGGATGGGATGATCAATCCTCCTGACTGGTTGAAAGTCGGAGCAATTGTAAAAGTGCAACATTGGGTCGGTATCGCTGAGGATGTCGCCGTATCACGCTCTCGGATCATGGTTCTGGTTCGTTCTCCCAAAGGCGTTTGGAGGAACCATCCCGCAGAATGGCTCGAATACCAGGAGGGGCAGATCACGCCAGCAGACAAAACCCTCTTTATCCGTGAGATCGAAATCCATGCAGAACGAATCCGAAAGATGCTCGAAGAATTGACGGCGATGAAAACAGCCGCTTGATTGCCAAAACCAGGTTTCTCGTGTCGGAAGCCTGGTTTCTTTTTCGTGGGTATAATTCCACCCAATGAAAAAGTTCATCGTCGTCGTTTTCCTGTTCCTCGGTGTGGGATTGATCGTGCTCAGTTTCGGGGAATTGGAAAATACCCTCGCCACCCTGCAAAAAGCGCACCTGCGCTGGCTGTTTTTGGCGCTTGTCCTGGAACTCTTGTGGATGGCAAACATTGGGCTGACGTACAAATCCATCTATCACCTTTTAGGGATCGAAGAGCGCCTCGACCGCCTGACCCTCGTGGCGGCCGCGTCCAACTTCATTAACATCGTCGCGCCGACGGCGGGAGTGAGCGGCATCGCCATCTTTGCCAGTGAGGCGCGTCGCCGCGGATACCCGACGGGCAAGGCCACATTGGCGGGCGCGCTCTTTCTGCTGGTGGACCAAGCCGCCTTCCTGCTCGTCCTCGCCCTCGGGTGGATCATCCTCATCCGCCGCAACGACCTGACCGCAGGGGAAGTCTCTGCCTCGCTTCTGCTCCTGGCAATGGCCAGTGTGTTTGCATTTTTCATCTATTTGGGATACCGCTCCGCCGACGCGCTGGGAAATTTGCTGGCGCGCATCGCGCACATCATCAATCGCATCCTGAAGCCCTTCCTGCATCACAATTACCTGAGCGAGGACCGCGCCCACGCCTTCGCCGCCGAGATCGCCGAAGGACTCTCCGACCTGCCCGAACATTCCATCGCGCGCCTGCTCCGTCCCCTGCTCCACGCGCTGGTCAACAAGACCCTGCTCGTGGGCATCCTGCTGTGCGCGTTCCTCTCGTTCGACGTCCCCTTCTCCGCGGGGACGATTATCGCAGGCTGGGCCATCGGATACCTGTTCCTCATCATCTCGCCCACGCCCAACGGGATCGGCGTCGTGGAAGGATTCATGCCTCTTACGCTGGCCAGCCTCAGGGTCCCCTATGAAGCGGCGGTGGTCGTCACATTGACGTATCGCGCCGTCACGTTCTGGTTCCTGCTGGCGGTGGGCGCGTGGGCGTTCCGCCGTTTGCATTTATCGGAGGCATGAGTAGACACGTAAACACGTAAACACGTAGACACGTAGACACGTAGACACGTAAACACGTAAACACGTAGACACGTAAACACGTAGACACGTAAACACGTAGGCACGTAAACACGTAGACACGTAAACACGTAGGCATGTAAACACGTAGACACGTAGACACGTAGACACGTAAACACGTAGGCACGTAAACACGTAGACACGTAAACACGTAGGCATGTACATAAACGCGTTAAACC
>DYKX01000266.1 GCA_020722375.1 Anaerolinea thermophila | reverse complement strand
GTGATCTCTCCGGTTTCGGGGTTGATGGTTTCCTCCTCAGGATGCACAACCATCTCGCCCTCGATGTAATCCATGACAGGCTGCTGGCCGCGTTCGGCCATGTCATCCACAGCGGCAGCAGCGGCAAACTCTACAGACAGGGGAAGCATCTTTGCCAAGCGGCGGACCGCCGTCTTTTTGCCCATCTCGACGTAGTGGTCTTTCCAGGGGCCATACTTGCCCTTGCTTTGGGTGCCATCACGGATGGCGTTGACCTCGGATACGGGCAGGAAGTCAAACGCATGGCCGCCGTCTCGCAGATGAGCGACAGCGTAGAAACCGATAATGTCACCACGGTCTTGCATGGCTGGCACATGCCGGAGCTTCTCTTCCAGACCATACTCCAGTTCAAAAAGGTCTTTTTCGCGCACCTCATGGGCGCCTATGCTGACGATGTGACCGGAGCGCCGGGCAAGATCGATCAGCCCTTTGTACCCCACAATAACTTGTACGCTTTTAACCCAACGGTCGCCTTTCTTGGCGTTGAACGGGACCAGGTAGGCGTGGCCTAACACGGTGTTTGGCTCCAGCCCCATCTGTGCGCACTGGCCGATGGCGGAGATGAGAGAGGGTATCTCGCACTCCAGCAGTGCGGGGGTGGTTGTGGCCGCGATCTGGGCCACTTTCAGCAGGCGCTCCGCGTTCAGATGCCGGGGCAGCATGGCGGCGATGGACTCCTTGCGGGCCTCCAGCAGGTGCGCGACTTTCTCGGCGGGTTTCATGGCGGATAGGTCTTTCTTGGGTTGGACCGCTTGTTTCAGGGTGGCTACACTCATGACGATCTCCTTTATTTGATCCGTAGAACGCGGGTGGATGAGGTAATTTTGAATTGTTCAACGATTTCAGGGTATTGAGCGGTTAATGCTTTTTGATCCAGTCTTGATGCACTCTGGGTTTTCCAGGTGGCGAGGATGCGGCCCGCGTGCTCAATGGCCTCGGCGTCTTGAAACGCTGGCAGGATGGCGTCGCGCAGCTCGTCCTCCCGCTTCTCCAGCGCCTTGATCTGGGCCTTGACCTGCTTCAGCTCCTGCACCAAGTCGGCTATGCTTTCGGACACTTCGGCGGTCTCCAAGTACGATGTCGGCCATACGCTCAAGGCGTCCTCGGCGGTTTCAATCGGCGGCGGCGTCTGGGTCTGCACCATGTCCCAGAACTCCAGTTCCCGTTCGCGCAGTAGAGAGATCAACTCATCGTCCCGCTCTACGCGGAAGATGCGGAAGTCATCCAGACCGATCAGTGCAGCCACATGGCAGACATCGCGCCCGGTGACCATCAGTCCGTGCATGAATTGAGCGGCGTAGTAAATCGGGATATCATCGCTGCCCGCTTCGCCCCACAGGTGCCGCGCGAATGGTTGCGCTGTCTTGGCATCAATATTCTCGTTACCCGTTTCACCGTCGATCTCAGCGGCGAGGAATGAGTATTCAGAGTCATAAAAGCGGCGGTTGCGATGGTCCACATGCAGCCCGGATTCGTCCTCGAACATCTGCAGGATGACGGGTTCCAGGCGCTTGCCTCTGGCAAAAATCTTTTCTTTGGCCGGGTCGGTGACGGTCGGTACCAGTCCGGTTTTGTGTGCCCAGAGCTGATAGCGGGTCTGCCAGGGTGAGACGCCCAGGATCGTGGCGGCGTCGCTCCCTCCGATGTA
>DYKX01000265.1 GCA_020722375.1 Anaerolinea thermophila | reverse complement strand
GCGCAGCGGAGCAAAGTCGCCTGCACGCGCTTGTTATGCCGCCAGTACCGTGCTAGCTATTCCAGGTACTGAGCTAATCCTCCCTATACTTGTACAGCACCCGCAGCGCCCGGCTGACCGATGCCGCATACGCCGACGAATGTCCCTCGCCCTCGAACACCTGGGTCTGCAATTCCAGCCCCGCATACCCTCGCGAGTGTAGCCGCTCCGCCATCCGCTGAATCGGCGCGAGCAAATCGGTCTCCAGTTCGCCCGTCGTGATGAAAACCTTCGCCTTCAGGTCGTCGTGGGTGGAAGCGTATTTCTCTTCGTACTCGAACAACTGCTCCCACATGGTGGGGCTGCCGGCAAAGTATCGCTGGAATAGTTCCGGCGCATGAAACAGCGCATACAGCGTGAACAGCCCGCCGTAGGAGTAACCGGCCAGACCTCTGTCGGTGGATGAGACGCGATACTTCGCCTCGATAAACGGGATGACCTCTTCCCGCAGGGATTTCAGGAAGCGCACCGCGCCGCCGGACTGAATATCCAGATTATTGCCCACCAGAAGCGCGGATAACTTCTCCTTCCAGAACTGCTCGGTTCCCTCCCGGCGCACAGGCGTCAGGTCGCGCGTCCTCCAGGCGGCCCACTGTGCTAGCCCCCGCATCCGCTCCTCGCTGACCTCGTATCCAACCCCGACGATGACGATTTCCGCCCCGCCGTTTCCCGGCGTCTCGTAAATCAATGACATGGTCGAATACAAAGGGAATGAGCGATTCGCATCCAGGGTGAACAGAACAGGGTAGACTGCATCGCCCCGCACGTAACTCCAGGGCAACTTGACGTACAACTCGAAATCCTGGTGGAGAATTTCCGAATGCAGGGACTGCACTTCGATACCGGGCTGAAGAATGGATGCCGCCATAATATGAGCTCCGCCGCCATTGTCTCGTGAACCGCGCAGGGGCGCGGTTGGCTGGAATGGCTGTTAAGCCGCGCCCCTTGTGTTTCAAATGCGCCTACTTGACCAGGAAGTAGCCGAACCAGATCGTGAGCACCAAGTGCAGGACAACCACGCTCCAGCCCATGGCGTTCATTTGACCACTTAATTGAGTGATGAGAAGCAGTACGGTACTCACGAGGTAGTAGACAAACAGGCTGTTGACTACTCCCTTCCTGAACTCTGGTTTGTCGGATTTGCGCGCGAACCAGAGCAGAACGGGGAAACTGATTATCGCCGAGCCAAACAAGCGAGCGAAGGTGGTTGCGGCCTCGTTGAGTGTGACGCCCATTGGACCAAGCAGTGCACCCGGGGCGAGGATGAAGCCGACGCCGAAGATGGTTTCGACGATCATGGACACCAGAAATAGTGTATTCATGGAAGGACCTCCTTTTAGGGTTGGCTGGGAATTTCTTCAAACGACGCAAACGGATTAACGTGTCACACTGATTTCCCCCAAGCACTTTGGGCTGGCAAGTATTCGCAGCGCAATTCGGGCAAAAATGAGCGTGAAATCAGCGAAAATGCCTTCCGAATACTTGCCAGTTTGACCCCTGAAAAAGGGTCGCAGGGAAATCAGTGTGTCAGGAAAATCTCATCATTTCACCTCCTTTATGGAGATGGCGGCATAACGGTTTGCGTTAGCCGCTGGTGGGCGGGCGTGGATTCTGTTTGGGAGCGGGAAAAACTCGAAGCCAGAAAAATG
>DYKX01000098.1 GCA_020722375.1 Anaerolinea thermophila | reverse complement strand
TGGGGCATCTGCGTGAACCAGCAGAAAGGCGTGAACTCCAGCGCCTACACACCGGGTCCGCTTTCGGTCTACAAGGAATACAACCTCGACCGCTTCCTGCGCTGGTATTTGCAGGAGATGAGCGAGGCGATTGGATAGGAATGACATTGGAAAAACTCGATTACGTTGGCTTTGGCATGTTGACCCCCGTCACCATCATGACGGTGGACCGCTTTCCGCGTCACAACACGGGCGCGATGGTGAAGGAGATCAAGGAATTCGTCTTCGATGACGCGGCCATCATCGCAGGATGTCTCAGCCAGTGGGGCGTGAGCGCGGGCATGATTGGGACAGCCGTTGGCGACGACCCGCGCGGGCACGCGCTGGCGCGTCAATTGGAAGACCTCGGCGTGCAGGCGGATGTCCGCTTTACGAAGGCGTACGCGACCCCGCTCGAAGTGGACGTCTCCGACCGACGCGGGGCACGCACCTACTTCTGGCAGCGGGCTCCCGAAATGCTTGCCACGCTTGACGAGGCCGATCTCTCACTGATGACGGGCGCGCGTCTCCTCTACGTGGACTGGTACGACGGCGAAGAGCACATCACGCGCGCCATGCAAGAGGCGCAACGTTTAGGCGTGCCAGTATTTCTTAATTTGGAGTTCGGTCACAAGGATGTCAATCTCCTCAAACGGTACGCACAGTACACCACCATCTGCCAGGCTGTGACCGACGCCGCACAACTTGGCAAGAACAAGTCCCTGATGCAGACCGCCCGCAAATTGCTCAATGCAGGGATCAAAACCGCGTTGATTACCATGGCAAAGGAAGGCTGTCTCGTGGCACAGGGAAATGAAATTGTGCGCGTCTTTGCGCCTAAAGTCAAAGCCGTGGACGCCTGCGGCGCGGGCGCGACCTTCTCCGCAGGATTTGCATACGGTACATTACAAGGCTGGGGCATCGAACACTCGGCGCGCTTCGCCACCGCCGCGGCCTCGCTCAAAGTCACGCGCGCGGGATTGGAGATGTTCCCCATTGATGAAATTCATAATCTGGCTGAGCGGCTGAGGGTGGAATATCTCGTTTTCCGCGATAACCAGTTCCATCGGCTGGGCAAGATGATCTCCGTCCAGCAAAAGGTGATTGTGCATGAGAGTCGTAAACTGATGAAACAGGCCACCGAGACTCTCAACCCGAAAAAGCGGGAAACGCCAAAGCCCGCAAAGCGAAAATCTTGATGGAATCCGAAAGTTCTACTTTCGGAGGTTTGGTTCCAAAGTAGAACTTCGGGAATCCTGAAAAAACTTGAGGATGATTTCGATGCAATTCGCGACCCTACTCACACAGGAACAAGTCCAGCGCGTTCACGAAGCCTCGCTGGAGATTCTCGAAAAGGTCGGACTGTTGGTACGCAGCGGGAAAGCGCGCGCCCTATTTGCAAAACATGGCTGCCAGGTGGACGCGGAGACCTCCATCGTCAAGTTCCCGTCCGCGCTGGTGGAGCAGTACCGCAAGTTGCTCCCGCCGACTTTCATCTTTCGCGGACGCGACCCGAAGTTCGATAAGACCATCCCAAACGATAGTCCGATCCTCGTCACGGGCAGTTCCGCGCCCGATTTGATTGACCCGCTCACAGGTCGCGAACGACGCGCCCGCTCCGACGACATCGCCCGCATCGCGCACCTCGTCAACGCGTTGCCCGCCTACGACGTCTTCTCCGTCTCCACGCTGGCGGACGACGCGCCCGAGGGACAGTTCACGCTGGCGCGCTTGTATCCTGCTCTAAAGCATTGTGTCAAACCCATCCGCTCGACGACGAAGGATGCCGAGGATACCGACGCCGTCTTGCGGATGCTGTTTACGATGGCGGGGAGCGAAGCCGCCTACATGGAGCGCCCGTTTGTGACGCATCATTACTGCCCCGTGGTGTCTCCGCTGACGATGGACGTGCTCTCCACCGACGCGGTCATCTATTTCAGCGAGAAGGGATTGCCCGTCTACCCGACCATCGTCCCGAACGCGGGGTTGACCTCGCCCATGTCCATGGCGGGGACGCTGGCACAGGGCAACGCCGAATTCCTTGCCGCGGCTGTGATGATGCAGATGGCGCGCGAGGGCGCGCCGACGATCTACGCCACGCTCCCCACCGTCGCGGACATGCGGACAGGCGCGTACGCTTCGGGCGGAATCGAATGCGGGATGCTGGTGATGGCCTTCGCACAGATGGCGCGTTACTACAACGTGCCCAGCGGCGGCTACATCGGGCTGACCAACTCCAAGATCAACGACGCCCAATCGGGTTACGAGACGGGCATGTCGGTGGTCGCCAGTTTCCTCGGCGGCGCGGACATGTTCAACACGGGCGGCCTGCTGGATGCGCTTAAGGCATTTGATTTTGCGAAGGCCGTCATAGACGATGAAATTTTCCAGATGCTCAAACGCATGAAGCGCGGCATCGCCTTCAATGAGGAAGAACTCGCGCTGGATGTGATCGCCAAGGTCGGGCCAGGCGGCGCGTTCATGATGTTGCCTCACACCGCCAGGCGCATGAAGACCGAAGCCCTGCTGACGAAACTCTCCGACCGCGATGCCCGCACCATCTGGGAAAAGAAGGGCGCGCTCGATACCCATACCCGCGCCATGACGCGTGCCAAAGAGATTTTGTCTAAACCGAGTTCGGTTGTATTCTCGGATGAAATCGAATCCCGCATCCGCGCCGAGTTCCCGAATCTTGTTGCAGGCAACCTGGAAATGCCAAAGTAAAAAGATCGGTACACGGATTACACGGAGATAACGGATTTACACGGATTTTAAAAAATTAAAAAAATCCGTAAGACTCCGTCCAATCCGTGAAATCTGTGTACGAGATTTTCAACCAAAGGAAACCACATGAAACTTTTCTTTGCCACCGACGTTCACGGCTCCGAGATCTGCTGGAAGAAATTCATCAGCGCCGCAAAATTCTACGAGGTGGATACCCTCATCCTCGGCGGCGACATGACGGGCAAGGCCATCATCCCGATCATCGCGCAGGGCGGCGATAAATACAAAGTCACCCTGCTCGAACAGGAGTCCATCCTCGATGGGAAAGAGGCGGTGGACAAAATGGCGGCGACCATCCAGAACCGCGGGTACTATCCCTACGTGACGACGCCTGACGAGGTGAACGAAATCTCATCCACGCCAGGCCGCTCGGACGCGCTCTTCCTGACGCAGGTGATGTCCACCATCCAGCGTTGGATGGACTACGCCGACGCCAAACTCGCGGGGACGGGCATCCGCTGTATGGTCTGTCCGGGCAACGACGACGTCTTCGAGATCGACGCGGCCATCGCGGCGTCGAAAACGGTGCGAAGCGTGGAGGGACAGGTCATCCAACTGGACGAGCATCACGAGATGGTCAGTTCGGGCTGGACGAATCCGACTCCCTGGGACACGCATCGCGAGGAACCCGAGGAAGCGCTGTTGGCGCGCATCGAGGCGGTCATCGCGCAGGCGAAGAATCCCGCCAGCGCAGTCTTCAATCTCCACGCGCCGCCCTATGGAAGCGGCCTCGACGAAGCCCCCGAACTCACCAGCGACCTGCGACCTGCCTACGCGGGACGCTCGCTCGTGCCGGTGGGGAGCAAGTCGGTGTTGAAGGTGATCGAAAAATATGAGCCGTTGCTCGGCCTGCATGGACATATCCACGAAGGCAAGGGCACGCGCAAATTCAAAAAGACCCTGTGCATCAACCCAGGCTCAATGTATGAGCAGGGAGTGTTGCACGGGGCGGTGGTGGAACTCAAGCCGAACAAGGTCGGTAATTATGTTTTGACGACCGGGTAACGCACAATAAGTACCGCAAAATTTATTTTGCGCCTGTAACGCAAGATGAATCTTGCGGTACTGGAAAGGAGGCAGCCGAACGAGGCGCTATCAGTGAGGCGACATCTTGCATTCAAGGATTTCATATCGCGAAAAAATAAAAAGAAATCCGTGAAATTCGTCAATTCTGTGTAATCCGTGTACAAAGAATTCACAAAGGAGAATGAGATGAGTGAAGTCAACCTGTTCGTCCGCAAGGCAAGCGGACTGGTGCGAGCCTGGTCGGTGTTCGACGCGTTCATTTACGCGACGTTTTCGATCAACCTGATCACGCTCGGCCTTTTCATTTTTTCGTACTGCTGGTACTTTGGCGGCAGTCTCGGCACGGCAGTGGTGGTGGGCGGAGTGTTCACCATCTTCGAGGTCATCGTCTACGCCAGCCTGATTTCGGCGATGCCGCGCGCCGGCGGTGATTACGTCTGGCAGAGCCGCATCCTCGGACGCGGCATCGGCTTCCTGCTCAGCGTCACGGGCTGGTGGTTCATCCTCTGGCTGTGGGTGCCGCTCTACGGCCAGATGCTGACCTACGAATTCCTCACGCCCATGTCGGCCCTGCTCGGCGCGCCCGATCTGGCGTTATGGTTCACCACCTATCCGTGGGGTCCGCTGACGGGCATGTTGCTGGTCTGTCTCATCGTGTTCATCTATATTGCCATCGGCATGAAGTGGTACGCGCGCGTCCAGAAGGCCAGTTTCTACATGGGCATGCTCGGTCTTCTGATCGTCTTCGCCCTCCTGCTCTTTAACGACAAGGAAACCTTCATCGCGGCGCTCAATGCCAACCTGCCCGCGGTCTACGGCCTTCCCGCCATGGACTACTACACCGCCACCATGGAAGCAGGTCAGGCGGCTGGCACCACTTTTGGATCGCTTGGCGTCATCGCGTTGGGCGCATCCATGGCCATGGTTCCGATGATGACCTTCTTCAACCTGTGGCCGAACTGGGGCTCCACCCTCTACGGAGAAGTGCGCGGCGCGACGGATTACAAGCGCAACTTCTGGGGCATGGCCGCGGCTATTATCGTGACGGCTGGCCTGACCCTCATCTTCTTCGCGCTCATCAACAAGACGATGGGCTGGGACTTCTACATCAACGCCAACGGCGCGTTCTGGAGCAACATCTTCTACGGGACGGAAGTTCCGATTCCCGTCTGGCCGTATCCCGTCCAGTTCGCATCCTTCCTGACGGGGAGCCGCGTCCTGCAACTGATCATCATCTTCCTCGTGGGGATGTGGTGGTTCGGCTGGAGCGGAACGGTCTTCCTTTCCTCGACGCGCGTCATCTTCGCGGCCGCCCTCGACCGCATGTTGCCCGAATGGGTCTCCAGGATCGAACCGCGCACCCGCACTCCGATCAACGCGCTTCTGCTGATGGTGATTCCCTCGGTGATCATTTCCATCCTCTACGCCTGGAACATCGTCGGATTCCAGACCATCGTGCTGGACGCCACGCTCGTCATCGCGGTGACGTTCTTCGGGACGACGTTGGCGGGCATTGTCCTGCCGTGGAAGCAGAAGGAGATCTTCGACGGCTCGCCCATCGCGCGCTACATCATGCCCGCCTGGTTGTCCTGGCTTGTGGCCGTCCTCTTTGTGGCTGCGTCAGGTTACCTCATCTGGCTGACGGTGAACCTCGGCGGACAGGTCTTTGCGCAATGGGCTGACCAGACCGCGCTGACGAAGGCCATGATCACCCTGATTGCCCTGCTGAGCGTGGGGAATGCCGCCCTATTGGTGTACGTGGTCGTGTTCGTTGGTCGGAAAATGCTGGGTGGGCAGAACCTTCCGCTGATCACGCTGGCGGGACTGGTCTTCTTCGCCTTCCTGGACTGGCTATTGGTGGTCTGGTTCTGGGATCCGGGCTATCTCTACGGCATCGGCTGGCAGAACAGCACCTCGATGGTGTTCATGATCATCATGTACGGTCTGGCCGCCGCGATCTACTATGGCTTCAGCGCCTTCCGTAAGAAACAAGGCATTGACGTGGACAAGGTCTACAAGGAAATTCCCGTCGAATAGCAGTAGCGCAATTTGCCAAATTGCGCAACAGGGGCGCGAACGCGTGGGACGTCCGCGCCCGGCCGAAGGTCAGGCAGGAGGCGGAGATGTTATGGTTTGGTTAAGGTCGGATTTTTTTCCATCCGCCCAAATTGACTTGCGTAGTGTATGATGCTACAATTCCCTGCAGTAGTGAAAGGAGGCTTCCAGAGAGAATACTAATAGATGACCGTCCGCTCCAAGCGCAAAATTAATTCCCTAATTCGCATTTCAAAAGGAGAGAAAGATGTCATCAAGCAATTCCAACAAAATGTCGCGCCGCGATTTTCTCAAACTGGCCGGGACTACTGCCGGCGCTATGGCTTATTTGACAGCCTGTGGCGGTGGCAGTGGCGGCGGCGGCGGAGCGGCCGGCCCCGATCTGACCAGCGGCAACTCCATTCCGCTCGATGATCTAATTGCCGCCGCAAAGGCCGAAGGGCAGTTGACCACCATCGCTTTGCCCCATGACTGGGCTAACTACGGCGAGATCATCGAGACCTTCAAGTCCAAATATGGGCTGACGGTCAGCGAACTCAACCCGGATGCCGGCTCGTCGGACGAACTGGAGGCCATCCGCGCCAACAAGGAAAGCAAGGGCCCGCAGGCGCCGGACGTGATTGACATCGGCGTCGGTCACACCGTGACGGCCATGAAGGATGGGCTGGTCGCGAAATACAAGAACGCCAACTGGGATACGATCCCGATGAAGGACCCCGACGGTTACTGGTGGGCCGAGTACTACGGCGTGCTGGCTTTCGAGGTTATCCAGGGCGAGTTTGACGAGATCCCGCAGGACTGGGAAGACCTGCTCAAGCCGGAATACAAGGGCAAGGTTGCCATGGCCGGCGACGTGCTCAAGTCCAACCAGTCGGTGCAGACCGTGTTTGCCGCCGGCCTCTCCCGCTACGGGAAAGCCCCGACGACCGACGAGGAAGCCGTCGAGGCGGCCGACCTGGGTCTGCAATTCTGGAAGGAGATGAACGATGCGGGGAACTTCATCCCGGTGATCTCCGACCAGGGCAAGATTGCCGCCGGCGAGACCCCGATCACGATGGAGTGGGACTACCTGGCGCTGGCCAACCGCGATGCGCTGGCGGGCAACCCGGCCTTGGACATCGTCGTTCCCAAGACCGGCGTCATCGCCGGACCGTACGCTGGCGGCATCAGCGCCTACGCGCCGCATCCGTATGCCGCCCGCCTGTGGTGGGAGTTCGTCATGTCGGACGAGGGCCAGAACCTGTACCTCAAGGGCTATGCCCACCCGATCCGCTTCAACGACATGGTGAAGCGCGGCGTCGTCCCGCAGGAAATGCTGGACAAATTGCCGCCCGCCGCGGCGTATGAAGCGGCGTTCTTCCCGCAGGTCAGTATGCTGACCGCCGTCTTCACGCACATCACCGAAAACTGGCGCAAAGTCGTGTACGGCGAGTAAGCCCAGGAGTAACATCGTGACTGTCGCGCGCACCTCAAACGCCGGCACGGATCCACGACAAAACCAGGGGGACGCGCCCTCGGCGCGTCCCCCCCGTAAGTCCTTTTCGTGGACATGGGTCGGGGTTGTCCCGTTCTTCTTGTTTGCGTTCATGTTCCTGTTCCTGCCCTCAGCCTCCATTTTTGTTCGGAGCTTCGAGAGCGTTGATCACACCTTCACCTTTCAGAACATCCTTGACATCTTCCAGAAGAGCGATATTCGCAACGCTTACAAACTCAGCCTGCAGATCAGCCTGGTCACCGCCATCGGCGGGGCGTTCTTTGGCTTCCTGCTCGCTTACGCCGTGACCATTGGCGGATTACCGAAGTTTGTGCGAAACTTCATGCTGACGTTCTCGGGCGTTGCGTCGAATTTTGCCGGTGTGCCGCTGGCCTTCGCTTTTGTAGCCACGATGGGCAACGCCGGGCTGGTCACACGCATCATCGAGGGCTTGACCGGGATAGACATCCATTCCAGCGGGTTCACGATCTATAACTTTTGGGGGTTGTCAATCGTTTATATGTACTTCCAGTTCCCGCTCATGGTATTGGTCATGGCCCCCGCGCTGGACGGTCTGCGCCGCGAGTGGCGCGAGGCCTGTGAAAATCTGGGGGGGAACTCGTACCACTATTGGCGCTATGTCGCCCTGCCCATCCTGGCGCCGACGTTGCTTGGCACCGCCATCCTGTTGTTCGGCAACTCCTTTGGCGCCTATGCCACAGCCTATGCCTTCACGGGCTCGTTCCTCAACCTGGTCTCCATTGTCATTGGCGCCCAGATTCAGGGTGACGTGCTCTACAACCCCGGCCTGGGCAACGCCATGGCGCTGGGCATGATCGTCATCATGTCGCTGGTCATGCTGGTCTACGTCTGGATGCAGAGGCGAGCGGCAAGGTGGATAAAATGAAACGCTTCCCAATTTGGTCATGGCTCTGGTTTATTCTGGGCGCCCTGTATTTTTTCATCCCCCTTGTCTCCACACTGGAGTTCAGCATGCGCATGATCAAGGGGAAATATACCTTCGAGGCTTACCGGGTTGCATTCCAGGACCCGCGCTTCTATCAATCCTTTGGTTACTCGCTTCTTTGGGCGGTGCTGACGATTGTCATCAGCCTGCTGTTGGTCGTGCCAACGGCTTACTGGGTGCATCTCAAATTGCCGAGGGTCCGCCCGGTGATGGAGTTCATCACGCTGATGCCGTTCGTCGTTCCGCCTGTCGTGCTGACCTTCGGCTTGATCCGCTTGTACGGGCGGCCTCCGCTCCTTTTGACTAACACGCCGGCGGCGTTGATCGCGGGCTACGTCGTGCTCTCCTTCCCCTACATGTACCGCTCGGTGGACGCCGGCCTGCGCGCGATTGACATCCGCACGCTGACCGAGGCGGCGCAAAGCCTGGGGGCTGGCTGGTGGACGGTCCTCAAGGATGTGATCTTCCCCAACCTGCGCGTGGCGCTCCTCAGCGGCATTTTCCTGACCTTCGCCATCGTCATGGGCGAGTTCACCTTCGCGGCTCTGCTGGCCTGGCCCGCCTTTGGCCCGTACATCGAAGAGATCGGCGCCATGCGAGCCTATACGCCTCAGGCGGTCTCAGTGATGAGTTTCCTGATCACCTGGGGTTCGATCATGCTGATCCAGTGGATCGGACGCGGAGCCCGCGGCCAGGAACAGATTACCGGCGCGCACTAATCAAGCGAGGATAACATGGCATTTCTGGAAATCAACAACGTCAGCAAAAAATTCGGCGCAACCGAGGCGGTCAGCGGCTTCAACCTTCAGGTCGAAAAAGGGGAACTGGTGTCTTTTCTCGGCCCCAGCGGCTGCGGCAAAACCACCACCCTGCGTATGGTGGCGGGCTTCGAGATCCCCAGCGAGGGACGAATCGTGATGGGCGGAAAAGACATCACCGACATGCCTGCCAACCAGCGCGATGTCGGCATGGTCTTCCAATCCTACGCGCTCTTCCCAAATATGACCGTGGCTGGGAACATCGGATTTGGTCTCAAGGTAATGAAGAAGCCCTCTGCCGAGATCGAGCAACGCATCAGGGAAATGCTGGACTTGATCAACATGCCCGACTACGCCCACCGCTACCCCTACCAACTTTCAGGCGGACAGCAGCAACGCGTGGCTTTGGCGCGCGCCCTGGCGCTTCGCCCCGATGTGCTCCTGCTGGACGAGCCGCTCTCCGCGCTCGATGCGAAAATTCGCGTCTCCCTGCGCGCTGAGATTCGCGCCATCCAGCGCAAACTGGGCATCACCGCCATCTACGTCACCCACGACCAGGAGGAGGCGCTCTCACTTTCGGACCGCGTGGTGGTGATGAACGCGGGCAAGATGGAACAGGTTGGTACTCCCTTCCAGATTTACAACTTCCCTGAAACCAACTTTGTTGCCAACTTCGTCGGCACATTGAACACCGCCCCCGCTGAAGTGATTGACCCTGCCAGGGGGCTGATCAGCATGGACGGTGTCCAGTTCATCTCTGCCGACGACCTAACCAGCAGGCAGAAAGGCGACAAGGTCCGCATGTCCGTTCGCCCGGAGCGCTTCAGTTTCGCCGACGACCAAAAGAAGGACAATCTGCTGGACTGCATTATTGAAAATATCACCTTCCTCGGCTCGGTTGTTCGCATTCAGGTGAAGATCGGTAACACAGTCTTCAACATGGACACGTTCAACAACCCCTTCCTCGAACTTCCGAAGATCGGCGATAAGAGACAGATCACTTGCTCCAAGGAAGCAGTGCTGGTCATCGGCCACTAATTTCTTTGTCGAACTATGAAAAATCTGCAGCGGACGTTCCATAACGTCCGCTATTTTTAATTTTGGTATTGGACTATCCTGTCAACGCCTTTACCAACTCCCGACAGAACGCGGGAATATCCGCCACCACCCGACCCCAAACGTGGTTACCGTCTCGAAAAGCAGGTTCGTCCACCCAGACGCCGCCCGCGTTGACGAGGTCATCCTTGATCCCCGTCGAGCCAGTGACGCGCTCGCCCTTGCGGACGATTCCTGCCGAGATGGCGATCGATCCGCCGTGACAGATGATGCCGATCACCTTGCCCGCCGCGTCCATCTCGCGGACGATTTTCTTCACGACCTCGTACCTTCGCAGTTTATCGGGCGCCCAGCCGCCGGGAATAATGAGCGCGTAAAGATCGCTGGCTGTGAGCGATTCGATGGTGGCATCGGGCGTGATGGGCAAACCATTTTTGCCGTGCACAGGTTTGAGGTCCAGCGCGGCGGTAAGCACTGTCGCGCCTTCCTCTTGGAGTCTCATCAGCGGGACGTAATATTCCAAGTCTTCCACGCCTTCAGCGACCAGCGTCGCGATCTTCCTGCCTTGTAAACGCATTTCATGCCTCCTTTCGGAAATATCCGGGACGGACTCCAAAGTCTCCCGATGTTGAATTCTATTTTCATTCTCCAATGATCTTTATCAGCGCGCGCTTTCTTCTCCTGCCGTCGAACTCGCCATGGAAGATCTGCTCCCACGGGCCGAAATCCAATCTGCCGTTCGTCACTGCAATCACCACTTCTCGTCCCATGATCTGGCGTTTCATGTGCGCGTCGGCGTTGTCTTCGCCAGTATCGTTGTGGCGGTATCCGCTCACAGGTTCGTGTGGCGCGAGTTTTTCCAGCCACTGTTCGTAGTCATGGTGGAGTCCAGCCTCATCGTCATTGATGAAGACCGAGGCGGTGATATGCGTGGGGGTTCACGAGGCAGAGTCCCTCGCGAATCCCGCTTTCTCGCAACGCCTCTTCCACTTGTCGGGTGATGTTCACAAACCCGCGGCGGGTGGGGACGTTGAAGGTTAATTCTTTACGGAAGGATTTCATGGCTATCTTTTGTATTTAGTCTCTCTTAAGATCAATTCTTCTTGCAAGGCAAATTTCACCAGAGCCGCGCGCGTTCGTAACCCCAGTTTTTCCATTCCGCGTGCCCGATACGTTTCAACCGTTTTGG
>DYKX01000264.1 GCA_020722375.1 Anaerolinea thermophila | reverse complement strand
TCGGGCATCCACAATAATGTGCGCGACATACTGGAACGCGGCGGGCTGGTGGAACATATCGGCGAAGAAAATTTCTTTTGGTCCAGCGACCAGGCCATCGTCGAGGCCGAGAAGCGAGGCTGTAAATTCTGTTCGTAATCCGTCATTGCGAGCGATGGTCGAGCAGCCGCAGGGCGTGTCGGGCCCGAGCGCCTGCCCTGAGCTGTCAGGGTAAGCCTGCCGAAACCCTGTCGAAGGGAAGCAATCTCCTCGTCGGCGCGGAGAGCGCTTCGTCGGGACGAACATCCTCCTCGCAATGACGGAGGTCAAGTTTGAGAAAACGGGTTGGCTCATGTGTAGAATCTGTGCGACAACGTGACAGTCACTTCCGAAGTGACTGTCACGTTGCACACTCTTTACAGATGAGCCAACGGGTTTCTGTCCAGAAGTCATCGGATATAATGGGACAATTCTCGTTCAGGAGTGTCCTATGGATTTTCACAATACCAACGACGCCGTCACCCGCCGCATTCAGGCGTTCACCGACCGTCTCGCCTACCTAAAGTCGAACGATCTCTATTTTTACAATCAGCCCGTGCAGGAAATTCTGCCTGGGATGAAGGTGCGCGTCAACGGCCGCGAGATGGGAATGTACGCATCGTATTCGTACCTTGGCCTGGTGCACCATCCACGCATCGACGCCGCCGCCAAAGCCGCCGTGGACAAATTCGGCACGGGGACCAATGGCGTCCGCACGCTGGCTGGCACGCTGACGATTCACACCGAACTCGAAGAGACGATTGCCAATTTTAAACACGCCGAAGCGGCCATCACTTACTCATCGGGTTACGCCACCAACCTGACCGTCGTCTCCACTCTGATGGGCCGCGGCGATTACGTCTTCTCGGACAAGTTGAATCACGCTTCCATCGTGGATGGCTGTTTGATGTCGGGGGCGGAATTCCGCCGCTTCCGTCACAACGATATGGCGCATCTGGAAACCCTGCTCAAGAACACGCCCGCGGACGTGGCGAAACTCGTCATCGCGGATTCGGTCTTCAGCATGGACGGCGACATCATCGACCTGCCAAAGATGGTGGAGTTGACGAAAAAATACAACGCCTGGTTGATGATCGATGAGGCGCATTCGGTGGGCGTGCTCGGCAAGACAGGCACGGGTATCGAAGAATATTTCAACATGTACGGCGCGATCGACATCAAGATGGGCACGCTCAGCAAAACCATCCCCTCGGTGGGCGGATACGTAGCCGCGAAGCAGGAGATCATCAATTACTTCCGCCACGCCAGCCGCGCCTATATCTTCTCCGCCGCGCTCCCGCCCGCGCAGGCCGCCGCCGCGAACGAGGCCTTCAAGGTCATCCTCGATGAACCCTGGCGCATCGAACGCCTGAACGAGAACACCAAACAATTCATCAACGGTCTGAAGAGTCTCGGCTTTGACACCATGCTGACCGAGACGGCCATCGTGCCCGTGCTGTGCGGCGAGGATGACCAGGCCTTCGCCATCACGCGCGAATGCCAGCACAACGATGTCTTTGTCCTGCCCGTTGTCTCGCCTGCCGTCCCCGAGGGACTCGCGAGACTGCGCGCCACCGTCACCGCCGCGCACGAACCGTCCGAGATCGAGCGCGCCATAGATGTGATCGGCGAAGCGGGGAAGAAGTTGGGGATTATTAAGTAAGAGAGTAGAGAGTAGT
>DYKX01000263.1 GCA_020722375.1 Anaerolinea thermophila | reverse complement strand
TCCAATGCCTTTTGCAGAAGTTTACCCCAACTCTTAAAAGGGAACAACTCTAATAATCTACGAACCCTTAGTCCTGACTGACAAATTATCGGATGATTTCAAGGAGAAATAATGCCGCCCAAACTTTCAAAACAAAAGAACAAAACCGGAAAAGTTGAAAAAGAATGGCCGCTGGTCGTTTATATGTGGGCAATCGGATTGGGACTGGTCGGTTATCTGGTGATCGGCGAGATGGTCTTTGAATTCAAGCCGCATCCGATCCACTGGCTTGCAGGCCTGGTCGGAGGAGTCATCGGCATTGGACTGGGCTGGGTCTGGTTCCGCTGGCGCGGGGATGTGATCTGAACATGGCTCGCATTGCGAACGTCATCTCCCGCCATTGGTTTAGGACCTTCCTAATCGTGTACGGCCTGTGGGTCTTCACGCCTTTCCTCGCGCCCGTCTTCATGCGTCTCGGCTGGGACGGCGCGGGTAGGGCGGTGTATTTCGTCTACTCGTTTTTCTGTCACCAACTTCCCGAACGCTCGTTTTTCCTCTTCGGCGAACAGACGATGTACCCGCTGGCCGAGATTCAATCCGCGTGGCAGAACACCATCAATCCCATGATTCTCCGTCAGTTCATCGGCAATGAAAGCATGGGCTGGAAAGTCGCCTGGTCGGATCGTATGATCTCGTTCTATACCAGCGTGTGGTTGTTAGCGGTCATCTGGCATCCATTTCGATGCAAAGTCAAACCCATTCCGTGGTGGGGATTTGCCCTGCTCCTGATTCCGATGGCGCTCGACGGCGGGACTCACACGATCAGCGATTTGGCTGGCATCGGAAATGGATTCCGTGATATAAATACATGGCTGGCCGCGCTAACGAATGGCGCACTCCCCGCGAGTTTTTACGCGGGCGACGCGCTCGGCTCGTTCAACTCGATCATGCACTTCGCCTCTGGACTTTTGGCCGGTCTCGCCATCGTCTGGCTGGCCTTCCCCTATCTCTTCCAGACTCAGGCTTATAATCAGGAATTGGATGAAATAAAATATGCCGTCCTCGAACAAATCAAGGCCCAAAATCCGCGTCCTTCTGGCGGATGACCACCACATCGTCCGTGCGGGGATTCGTCAACTGCTAGAAAGCGCGCAGGACATCCACGTCATTGCCGAAGCGGGGGACGGGGAAGAGGCGCAGTCGCTCATCCAGCACCACAAACCCGACGTTGCCGTGCTGGATATCCAGATGCCCAAAGCCAGCGGAATCGAAGTCACGCGCTGGGTGCGTTCGCACCTGCCCGAAGTGGGTGTGCTCATTCTCACCGCGTATGACGATGAACCCTACGTCATGGCCGTCTTGCAGGCGGGCGCGAATGGGTACGTTCTCAAAACCGCAAAAACCGAAGAGTTGATCCAGGCCGTGCATGACGTGTATGAGGGCAAATCCGCGCTCGACCCAAGTGTGACGCAAAAACTGATGTCCAGCCTGTTCAAACGCCCCGACAAGACTCCTGTCGAGCCGCTGACCGACCGCGAACTGGATGTGCTGCGCCTGGCCGCGAAAGGATTCACCAACAAGGCCATCGGCGTCCAGTTGACCATCAGCGACCGCACCGTGCAGGGACATCTCGCCCACATCTTCGCCAAACTGCAGGCCAACAGCCGCACCGAGGCCGTCATGCGCGGCGTCTCATTGGGGTTGATCTCGCAAAGCGCGG
>DYKX01000262.1 GCA_020722375.1 Anaerolinea thermophila | reverse complement strand
TCGACCAGCCAATTGGTCAACGCAATCAGCGACCAGGTCGTCTCCTGCGTGGAAGGAATTCGGCATCTACTTCCTGATGGGCATCCTTTTTATCGGACAGGCCTTCATGGGATGGTTCATGGTCGCCAGTGGACTCATTGACGAGCCCGCCGTGGACCACTTCCGCCTGACTCTCCACCTGCTTCTTGCCTTGACCTTGCTCGGGCTCGCGTTGTGGACGGCTTTCGGCCACCGATACGGATTCTCGTCCCCTGCCAAAGCAAAGTGGTCTTCGCTCTCGAAACTGGCCGCGGCTTCCTTCGTTATCCTGCTGATTCAGATTTCCTACGGCGGACTCGTCGCGGGGCTGAAAGCGGGACACGTCTCCAACACCTGGCCTCTGATGCTGGGGCAGTGGATTCCCAAAGGCATCTTCGGCGCGAATGGATTCAACTGGCTGAACCTCTTCGAGGCTCCGCAGACGGTGGTCTACATCCATCGCTGGTTCGCGTTCCTTGGATTACTCCTTGTGCCGTGGGCATATTGGCAAGCCAGGAAACGAAATTATCCCGCCGAAATCCAGCGTGGACTGCTCTGGCTCATCGTCGCGGTGACGACGCAGATTACCCTCGGGGTCACCGTCGTGCTGACGAACGTCAACGTCCCCGTAGCCTCCATCCATCAGGCTGGTGCGGTGACGTTATTCTGGCTGGCGATATTTTTTATCCACCGACTGCGAGCGTTGGATTTTGCAAAAGCGTAGAACGAGATACTATCTCGTTCTACAAGAATCAAAAACGGACAGACTTGCACAAGCCTGTCCGTTTTCGTTTTGTTCCGACGAATCACAAACCGAGATACGCCGTGCGGACGTGTTCATTCTTGGCGAGTTGTCTGGCGGGGCCTTCCATTTCCACTTTGCCTTCGGCCAGCACGTAGCCATAGTCACTGATTGCCAGCGCCATGTGGACATTCTGCTCCACCAGCAATACGGTGATGCCCGAGTCGCACAGTTTCCTCATGCTTTCGAAAAGTTGAATTGTGAGCACAGGCGCGAGGCCCAGCGAGAGTTCGTCCACCATCAGCACGGTCGGGTCGGACATGATGCCGCGTCCCACCGCCAGCATCTGCTGTTCGCCGCCGCTCAACGTGCCAGATTTCTGGGCGCGGCGTTCCTTCAGGCGCGGGAACGTCTCGTAGACGCGTTCGAGATTCTGCTTCATCTTCGGGCGGGCGCGGTGGTTGGTGGCGCCCATCTCCAGGTTTTCCTCCACCGTCATATCGGTAAACAACTGGCGCCCTTCGGGGATGAGCGTCAGCCCCATTTCGGCTTTGACGTGGGCGGGCAGTCGGCTGACATCCCGTCCCTCGAACCAGATTGAACCGCCCAGCGGGTGCAGGAGCCCCATCACGGTGCGGAGCATGGTGGTCTTGCCCACGCCGTTGCCGCCCACCAGACAGGTCAACTTCTTTTCCTGCAAAGACAGGCTGACGCCCCACAATACCTGCACTTCGCCATAGCCCGAGGCCAGGTTGCGGATTTCCAGTACCGCCATGTTATGCCTCCTCCATCAGCCGCTCGGCCAGTTTCGGGTCGCCCAGATAGGCTTCGATGACGCGTTCGTTCCTGGCAATCTCCTGCGGCGTTCCTTCCGCGATCTGCTCTCCGTAATCGAGCACCATCACGCGGTCCGAGACGTTCATCACGGCTTTCATCACGTGTT
>DYKX01000097.1 GCA_020722375.1 Anaerolinea thermophila | reverse complement strand
TGGTTTTATCGCTGAGATAACCCGATACCAGACGGATCGAAAAGCCGATCAGTTCCCCCAAGCCTGAGACAACGCCCACAACCGTTCCGCTTGCACCGAGTACAGCAAGGAACGGACCGTTGATACTGCGTGCCCCTTCGTATGTCATATCAGCAAACAGACTGACGATGCCGATCAGGATGACAAAACGCAGGGCTGTCTTGGCTGAAATACCCTGTTCCGCCGTTGTTGTTTCCATGATGATCGCTCTCCTGTATATTGGCTGGCGGCAAGAAAAAAGCCTCTACCAGCGGGGTGATGGTAGAGACTATTAGTCGAGAAACCGACAAAGGCTTTGGTCTTACACACGGACGAGCCTCATCATCCATGCGCCTGAAATATTCAATTTACTTCACAAAAATTATACCACCGTAAGGATTTGCTGGATTTATGGCATCATTCTCGCATTCAAGCTATATTCCAGATTGGGATTGAGCACCCAGCGGGTCGGTTCCTCGATCCCGGCCTGTTCCAGATAGCTCACACATATTCCAAAGCCGGCGCACAAACCGGTTAGACCCTCCCACCACGCCAAGCCTTCCTCACCCGGCTGGACAAATTCCAAAATCGTGCGGCGCACGAACGGCAATGGATATTCCTGCGTCGCCAGGATCAATCCCTGTTGCAGAATGTTCAAGCCTTCTATTTCAGGTATCTTCCATTCCTGCACCTGTCGCTGAAACGCAATGCGCGGTTCGGGATCCGGCCAGAAGACCTGCAACAACCGCAAGGTCCAGCCGGGCTGAATGGAGGAGAGCATGGCTTGATACGCCTCCTGGGGCCGCACCTCGGGGCGATCCGGATCAGCAAAGAGTTCTGCGAATAGGCGTTTGGAATCATCATCGCCAATGAGCGCGGCATGGTTGCCGGCCTGGGTAAAACCTTTCGCTAAGACAAACGTGCGCGTCGAACCAACGGTCTCTTCGGTCATTACAACATTCCCTTGAACATGGACTCGGGTAAATTCAATTCCGAGGCGCGAAAGCCTGGACGCATGGGACGATTGCCAGTGGGAAGCAGACCTCTGCCAGGTTCAAATCGGAACAACGGCGAAAAAGAGGGCCGGCCCGCCGTGCGTTCCACGATGGGCGAGACCTCCACGATTTCGCGCACGATCTGTCCATACTGATGATTGCGCTCGATGTAGACCGCCGCGGTCACGGCCTCCGCAAAGGATTGGGCGATCTGCACCTCGGACATACGCGCCGCGTCGGGATGGGATTGCACAACTTGGAGAAAGCGCGGCCAGACGTGCTCGGCGCTGGTGGCGTGGATGGTGAAGGCCGAGTGCCCGTGTCCAGTTGCCGCAGCGCGGATCAACTCCCAGGCCTCGGCTCCGCGCGCTTCCCCGATCACGACCCCATGCGGGCGCGAACGCAAGGCGGCGCGGATCAAGTCATACATCGTCACGGGCGGCGGGCCGCCGCGGATCTCGGGACGCGTCACGGTGTACACGATGTTGCCGGTGTCGGACTTGCCATCCCCGTTCCAGCCGTTCAGAATGATCTCGTTCGAGTCCTCCACGATAAACAGCCGAATGGCGCCGCGCGGGTAGTAGTCCAACATCTCCTGCAGGATGCGTTGTCCCACGAAGGTTTTCCCGGAACCGGTCGTCCCGGCGATCACCAGTGTGCCGCCATGCACCATCACGCCCAACAGATAATTGGCCGCCTCCGGCGTGAGAATGCCTTCGCCGCGCGGGAAGTTCTTCGGATCGAAGCGCGGACGCGGCACAGGCGGCAGGCGCGTCTGGCAGAGTAATGCCAAACTTCCACTTTGCAAATCCATCGCCGTGCGATAGTTCGAGACACGCAAGGTGATCGTGTCGCCATAGGGCGAAGCCGGCGGCATGACGTAATTGATACGCACACCCTTTCTCCGCACCGTCCCATCCACGAGCGGCACCATTACCTGTAACATGGCGTCCGTGATCGGGTAGTCCGGCGTGGGGGCGCGCTGCCCGGCGCGGTCGATCATGACGCGCAGGGCATCGCCGATCCCATCCGGCGCGGCGCCGGCATATTCCCATCCATTGCTGGTGGTGTACACGTAGATATGTCCCAGGTTGATGGCGATGTCCTCGATATCCGAACGGGCGATCAGTTCCAAGAGCGGTCCCATCCCGGACAACTCGCCGATCAAACGCAGGATGAATTCCTTGGGCAGGGAGACGCCTGACTCCACGGCCCGGTTGCTCGCTTCCTCGTAGACCTGGCGCGCCAAGGCTTCGATCTCGGTGGATGACAATGAACGTTGTCGAGACTCAGTCGCCTTTTTTGCGCGTCCTTCCTCGGCCAGCATGTTCCACCAACGTTCCATTTCATTCGAACTGCGCGCTTCGGTGCTGGGTTTCAAGGTTTTGCCGGTAATATCAAACATAGGCTACTTCCCAAACCAGCCGCGCTTCTTATTCGTATTCGGTAACAGGCCAACGCGCGACGCCCCTTCCCGCACGGCGGGTACAAAGTGCGCGGCAAAGCCCAGCAGCGAATCCGCGAATGGTCCCAGTTCCTCGAGTTTCTCCTTTTTGTAGCGCCAGATCAAAATGTCCTCACGCCGGTCCGAGTTCACCGCCTGCGCCGCCAGGCGCGGATCTACAATGGGAAGTATTCCATTCGGGATGAGCGCCAGCTCGAACTTGTCTTCGCTGAGCGCCTGTTGCAACATCTTGTGCGCGGACTTGAAGCCATCTCCAACCACCTGGTTGTAGCAGAGCTTGACGCGGCTGCCCACGAATTCCTGGGCGCTGCCGCGTCCCACCACGTTGGCGAGACTGTTAATCATGCGCGCGATCCAGCGGCGCGTCTCGGCCAGGTCGGGGATCTCGGGCTTGATCACGATGGCAATCCCTTCCGCGACTTTCAAAGCGGCGCGGTGGACGACATGCGCCGGATTGATGCCCACATCCATGATGACCACGCCACCGGCCGCGACCCCGGCTTCGTACAAACCTTGGATGACTCCTGCGACTTTCTCCTCCTGTTGCAAGACTTCGTCGCCCAGATCGTCCGTGATCAGTCCGGGCAGGACGCGCAGGGTGGGGAGATTCTCCAAGGGGGTAAAGGCATTCAGATAGGCTCCTGAAGAGGCCACATCCATCATGGCGCCTCTTCCGGCCTTGGCGATCTCGCGCCGCAGCAAGCCGATCATGGTGGTGTTGACGCGTTCCATCCGCAGGTGATATTGCAACGCGCCGGCGTTGCCGTCCGAGTCAATCAGATACGTGGTGATTCCACTCAAGGCTAAAGCCACGGCCAAATTCACTGCCACGGTAGTCTTGCCCGTCCCGCCTTTCGGCGATGTGATGGCGATCTTGCGCACGGCCATCCCGGATTGGATGCGCGCCGACATATCACTGCCTAATACTGCTCTGCGATATTGATCATCCGCCGCCAGATTACCTGCTTCCGCTCTTCGCAGTTCTTCATACAGGCGGTTGATGTCCACATCCGATGGGGGATAGGCCAAGGCAGGAACCCCGACGCCATTCGCCCAGGCGGACATGCCATCGCCCATGCCGGCAATGACGAAGATCAGCTTACCGCGTTCGGCAGCCTTGACCAGACTCTCCGGTGACGCGGACGATTCGGGCGAGACCACGAGGATGGCGCGAAAGTCGAACAGGTCGAGGTGCTGCGGCGTGAAGGCCGCGATCTGCGCCACCACTGCATGTCCCTGTTCGGCCAGTTGCATGTTCAGTCGCGAGGTGACCGTTCCCGCGCCGAGCAGAAGCACCTGCATTATTGGCCTCCGCCTAGGACTTCTTCGCGGTCATGCTTGAACAAGTCTTCGAAGTCCCAATAGGTAAAGCCGGCCGTGGGAGTCTCATCGCCGCGCGCCATGAGGGATACCACCAGCCGGTCTCCCTGTTGCAGCGCCAATGACAATACTTCCCGCGCCGCGTTCGGGATGAGCAGGATCAACATGCGCGCTTGAGTCGTGGTGGAAAAGGCTGATCCGCTTGAATCAGAGGTTTCGGATGTGGAGGGCGGCAAGCCCTGCACGGCGATGACGCGCACGCCCATCGGAAATAAATCTTTTGCCAGTGGAGGTAATGCACGACTCAACGCTTCGGCCTGCGCGGCTTCCACAGGTTCGGGAGTGGCGGTGGGCACAGCGTTGTATCCAGTTCCCAGGATTAACTCAGGCATCGGTGTTGGCGTGGTGAGTTGTTGCGGCCGGCTGGTGATCACCACCGTGACACCCACCAAGTCGCCGGGCAGGAAGGCCTCCACATCCGGCGCAACCAGGTTCATGGCATCCAGCGGTAGCGGGAACAAACTGTATCCAGGGTATTTCGCCAGTACCGCAGAGAGGCGCGTGCCTTCTGCGGCTTGGGCGATAATGGCTGTGCGGAAGATCGGCTGACCGGAGAAGATTGGTTGGGCGACGATCCCACCCACGACTCCCGCGGCTTCCTCACCCGGAATGTACAAGGCGGCGTTGTCATCCTGAAAGACCTTTTTCACGACCAGGTCATTCGCGCTGATGACATCGCCGATGTTCAAGTCACGCGTGGCAGACAACACTTCGATGGTGGGTGGACGTCCGGCCGCGCCCAGCGCGCTCAACGCAAAGAAAGCGGCCAGGAAGATGACCACCGAGACACCCAGGACGACAAGGTTGACTCCGGTATTGGCAATTCGTTTGAGCATTATTTTCTCCATTCGTTTTGTTTCCAGGGCAGGCCGCTCTGGAGCAACGCCTGCTGGATGGCAGGCGCTTCGTTGATGATCGCTTCGATCTGTTCGAGTGATTGGCGCATCAGTCCATACACCACCAGCATGACAAAGTCCGTGCGCAGGTGATCGGACTGAAAAAGCAAGTGATGAACCTGGGCGGTTTGAAGCGCGATGTCCATGACCTCCGCTTCCACCAATGCCTCGGCCGATACGCGCGGCATATCCGGGAAACACAGTTGCACGAGGCCAGCCAATTCGTCTTTGATGTGCTGCGAGATTTGCGGCTGAACTTCTGCCACTGTTACAGCGGTGGGGTTGAGCAACTCATCCACCGGCGTATCGGGATTGTTTCGCAGTTGCTCCACGGCGCGCGGCAGGCGTTTGAGGCCGGCTTGGATCGCCTCCAACAATCTCTGCTGCGCCTGTGGCGTGAGCGCCGCCACCGCTTCCACATTACGCAAGGACACATGCTCGCGCAGACCAGTTGGCAAAGATTCCAACAGTCGCTGCCAGCGTTCGCGTTTGGCCTGATAGTTTTCAGTCATGGGCGGAAGGACAGAAGTGTGTAGGATAGAAGTCCTCGCTGACCCGGGATGTGAATTTCAAGATCACATCCTCCGCGGGGGTAGGGCGAAAACCGCTCCCGCCGATCAGGGTCACGTTGTTGTATTGGTCCGCAGCGGGGGATTGGAACAGGTCGGCGTTTTCGTTCAGGAAGTCCGGGTCGGGGAAATGTTGAAGCAGGATGTTGTGTTCGAAGGCGATGGCGGCCGCGTGCCAGTTCGATTCGTTCGAGACTTTTCCAGCGCCGTTGACGCTGGTGAACTTCCAGAAGTTGGGCGAGAATTGTCCGTCGAACAGATCTTGTTGGGGCGCTGGGTTTTGAAAGTCAGAGGAGAGATGCAAAGCCTGTTGGTTCAGACGCGCAGTCTCGTTCAGGATCGTTCCATAAGCGATGATCTGGCAATAGTTCAAGCCAAACCACAATAGCAGGAGGGCGAGCAGAATGAGCAGAATGGTGAGAAGGCGATGTTTGGTTTTCATGCCGGGCATGATAGTAAAAACCGGGGTGAGGTATCCTGCGCGTGTCGCCAACCGTATCGGAAAATATCTCTCAAGGAGTCTCCCATGAAAACACAATCCAATTCTTCATCCACCCTTCCCGTCCATGAAGCCGCGTTGCAAGCCATTGCTCAAAAGATGGCCGCGCAGATCAGCCACGTGGTCTGTGCGGCTTTTGTGGAGTTACTGGTCCTGCTGAGAGAACAACAAAAACAACTCGAAACCACATCCGCGCGAACGACACAGCCTCCTGCCATGAAACCACTCCTCACGCCCGTTGAAGTGGCAAGGGCGTTGAGTATCAGCAAGTCGCAGGCTTATCTGCTGATCCGGACCGGGGAGATCCGGTCATTTTCGGTTGGAAAACTGGTGCGTGTACGCCGGGAAGATTTGGATGAATTTATTCTGGAGCATCTTGTTGGTTGAGAGCAATTTGTTCTTCAGAAATTCTTATTAACGATTATAATAGTAAGTGTTAATAAGAAAAACCATATTCACACCACCCACAAACCAGAGCGAGCCATGAAACCAGCAGATTTTCGAAACCCCGAGGCTGGAAAAGCCATTCGAACCAAAACCGGTTATTGGGCCTTCATCCCTGCCCCGCTCCCGCCTGCCATTGCATGGACGGATATGCTCGTTTCCGCATTGTCCGAGGCGGAGCGCGACCTAAGCAAGCTGACCACTCTGGCCGGCAATTTTCCGTTCCCAAAACTCCTAACCCAGCCTTTCGTTCGCCGCGAGGCCGTGTTGTCGTCTCGCATCGAGGGCACGCGTACCTCCCTGGCGGATTTATACAATTACGAGTCGGCCCAACTTTCCTTCCTGGAACAGGATGATGATGTGCGCGAAGTTCACAACTATGTGCTGGCCCTGGATTATGGGCTGGAGCGTTTGGAAACCTTGCCGGTCAGTTTGCGCTTGATCCGCGAAATCCATGCTAAACTCATGGAAGGCGTCCGCGGGGGACACCTTACTCCCGGACAATTCCGCCGTTCCCAGAATTGGATTGGTCCGGCGGGATCCACGATTGAAACAGCCACGTATGTTCCACCTCCCGTGGATGAAATGCGGGATGCCTTGCAGGGGATGGAAAAGTTCATCCACCGTGAAGTAGACATCCCTGCGTTGGCGCGGGCCGGTTTGATCCATTACCAATTCGAGGCGATCCATCCCTTCCTGGATGGAAACGGACGCATCGGGCGATTGCTGATCATGTTATTGTTCCATGAGTGGCAAATTCTCTCGCAACCTCTTTTAAACCTAAGCGCCTATTTCGAACGCCATCGCCAGGAGTATTACGATCATCTGTTGGCCGTTTCCCAACGCGGTCAATGGGAAGCCTGGTTGCGTTTCTTCCTGCGCGGAGTCAGCCTCCAGGCGCAGGATAGCGTGTTCCGCATGACGCGTCTGGAGGGCATACGCTCCAGCTACGAAACACTGGTACAGGCGGATCGAAACCCCGTTCGCTTGGCAGCCGTGATCGACTATCTCTTCTCCCGCCCGATCCTGACGATCCGACAACTGGAAGCGGCGCTCGACATGCCTTACATGGCGGCAAAACGATACGTGGATAAACTCGTGAATGCAAACATTCTTCAAGAGAAAACCGGATATGCAAGGAACCGTGTTTTTCTAGCCAATGAGATCTTTCAGGCATTGGAACATCCCGAGGAAAGATAATTCACACCCAGGTAAAGGGGGCGTGAAAACGCGTTTTTGCTGATGCTTCTTCCGCCTCCTGCCGCCTACGTGGGTGGACAGTTTTCTCATCCCTCGCTACAATCCCGAACGTTTCCACTTTCCACAATCCATTCCCCCTCTTCAAGAAGCCCGGCTCCCGCTGGGCTTCTCCTGTTGTGTCCCACGCCCATTGTCAATCTATTCACAAGGAGAACATTTGCCCAAATTCACACCCAATTCCTCAACCTCCATCCCGTTCTAAAGGTAAGGTCACACTTCCTTGCCGTTGCCCCAATTCCATTTACATCAATATCGAAATGAGTTCAAATGTGGAAATGCACTTGATACCAAAATGCCCACACACATTTGGGATTTTTATTTTTCCGTGTAATCGTTTTGTTTTTGGATTGATTTCTTCACTACCTTTGCTTCCCTCCATAGTGACTACAATTAAATCATGCGCTTTTGCATGGGCAATAACCCAAGGATCGGCGCCGTCGAGGAACAATCGCACTCAGTGCTCAGATTCATAGCGCAAGTTAATAAAGTCAGCAATTTGGCGAAATGCCTCTACAACTTTAGCGTCAGGTTCTGAAAACAATATACCCCTATTTTCTTTTGCCCACTTTGCCAGTTCATCATTGCCTTTTTCAAGTTCAGTAAGAACTGCGGCAGGGCTGACTAGTATTTCGTCCGCGGCGCAATTTTTTATAGATTTCCAAAATCATGGAGCCAAATCAAACGCGTAATACTGACGATGTGCCTGAGTGTAAACGCTGGTGTCAAGGCAGTATTTCATGTCATTCCCCTATCTCAGTTTTTCCAACGCGTTGACCAATTTTCCTGGGCGGGTGTTGAGCAAACGAGCGCCATCCAAATAAGATAATCTACCACTGGAAACTGCGGAGAGCAATTCTGTTGTAAAGCGGCGGCTATTCCTACTAAACAAGGTATTGTAAAAATCTCCCCCACCACCCTTTGCGCGCGGCTTGCTGGCTTTGATTGCCGCTTGAACGGATTCTCGATACTCATCAAAACTCAGGAACCCAGCATCAAAGGCTCGACGCAAGACAACCTGACTGCTTACACGGAAACGGGTGGCTAATTGTTGGGCATTTTCAAGCGTGTCTTGATGTGTATTCCATCGTTTGATAAATATTTCTTTCGGAACGAGAAACTCCGCCGCAACCTGGTTGCAAAGAATTTCCGCTCTTTGTGTTTCCGTTTCAGAAGATATAAAATCTGGATTGGAAATACCGCTTGTGCCTGTCCAAATATGGGCGAGTTCATGAATCAGGGTGAAAATACGCGCGGCTGTAGAATCTTGCGCATTGATAAAAACAAGGGGAGCGTACTTATCAGCCAGGGCAAAGCCGCGAAATTCTTGTACGGATAATTTTCGACGCGTATTGTTTCCGACAATTCCGCTTTGTAGTACTAAAATTCCCGCCAGTTCGACTTTCTGAACCAATTGGCGTAAATGCAAATCCCAGGCGCTTATTTTCTCTGCAAAGCCCTGTGGCACATCCAGAACCTGCCGCATGTCGTGGACAATATCATCAGGCTTGTTGCGCAGGGAAAATTTTCCGACAAATTCAAAGGGAGCGATATCTTCCTGTTGACGCCATTCTTTATACCAATCCCTTTTTCTCAATGCATCGTCTAAAACGTCCTGTAGGTTTGGACTTAGATTATCGCTTTCTTTTCCAGGCAAGGTTCGGAAATCGGTAACAGGGTTAGTGATTTGCGGAGGCTGGGAAAGAAAAAGATACCCCCAAAGGAATGCTTAAAGCAGACGCGAGTTTTTGCGCCTGATGGAAGTTGGGATATTCCTTGCCTGTTTCCCAGGCACGGATTTTTTCGAGTTTAGTGCTAACGCTTTTTGCCAATTTCTCATCAGAGAGACCAGCACGTTCGTGCGCCCAACGAAAAACTTCGCCTGTTATTGCTACGGAAGTCATTTTCAGCCTTATATGTCTATTTTGAATAGGGTCGTTTTCAATTTAACATGATTTTTCTGGTTTGTCAAAGATACAAAAATTTCTTTCATCCTTCATCATTCCGCCTTCATCCTTGACCTTGACCATCCCACGCCTCAAGGACCAACCGCCTCGTCCGATACTCCCCAAACTGCTTGATTTCTTTCTCCTTCAGCGCGCGGAACGTCTCGCCAGGGAGACCTGCCCTGAGCCTGTAGAAGGGTCCTCCCCATGGACTTCTTTGGGATCCAAGAGATAGCGCAGTTCATCGCGGGTGAGACGTAGAGACGGGCGTAGTCGGCGTCTAGTTCGGCGCGGAGGCTTTACGGATGAATCACCCGCAGCCCTAAATGCTCTTCATATCCGTCGTAGTCGCTATCGTTATGTAAAAGTTGATGATCGTTTTCAATGCAATAAGTCGCAATCAGGCTGTCTATCGTCCTGCGGACGGTAATTCCTTTTTGACGCAGAAAGCGATAGTTTCTTGCGCTTTGCACTGCAAGCGCGGGGTCGACCATGCTTTCCTGCATGAATTTCCCTAACGCGCGGCGGACTTTTTCAAAGTCGGGGTCGTACCGAAAGCCCTGTAATACTTCCGCTAGAATCAGATCGCCTATGATGATGGGGGTGTTATCGAGAACGGTGTCGAGAAAATCCGTCTGCGGATTTTTTACACCGTTGAAGTAATCGATCCAGACGCTGGTATCCACTACGAGCATGATTGTTGCACCTTGACGCGTGACTGGCGTTGATCGCTCAAGTTGCCATCCCACGGCAATTTACCGCGTAAAACGCGGACTTCTCCCTGCTCGTTCAAGAGAATTAACAAGCGCAATGCCTCATGCACCACTTCGCGTTTGGTTTTGATTCCTGTCAATTTTTGGGCACGGTCAATAAGTTTATCGTCAAGGACAATATTGGTTCTCATTTTGTCTTCTCTTTTCTGTGTGTATAAATATCACGATTTGTGTGTATTGTACATCAGATTGAGAATTTACGCGGACATTCATCCTTCCTCATTCCAGTTTATCCCACGCCTCCAACACCAGCCTGGACGTCCGATACTCCCATACAAGCGGACTTCCTTTTTCTTCATCACACGGAATGTCTCGCCAGGGAAACCTGCCCTGAGCCTGTCGAAGGGTCTTCGCCGTGGACTTCTTTGGGATCGAGAATATAGCGCAGTTCATCGCGGGTGAGACCGTAGAGACGGGCGTAGCAGGCATCCAGTTCGGCGCGGAGTTGGGCGCGGCGGACTTCGTCCCAGCGGAAGGGTTCGCCGTGATAGCCCATGTCTTCTGCGAAGGGACGCAGATCGTAGGCGGTGTAGACCAACTCAAGCACGCGCGGGGCGATGAAGCCGATATCGGCAGGAGAATAATTTTTTTCTTCTTCGTTCGCATCACGCTGAAATCGGTCCAAACCAGCCGCGGATATCAAGCCATCCCAGGCGCTGGCCAAGGAGATGCACCGCTTGAAGGCGGCACATCTCCTCATTCCAGCCCTTCCTTACAATCGCCAATTATCCGCCGGGCTGGCCTTGCGATGCGCCTGCTCCACATCCACCTCGGCGATGCGGGCGTAGTGTTCCACTATGTCCAGGCTGCCGTGCCCCAGGAGCGACTTGAGCGTGAAGATATCACCTCCCGAGCGCAAATAGGTGATGGCAAAGGTGTGGCGGAAACGGTAAAGTCAGGATGTGCTTCGGTTCGACCTTGAGGATATCCCCGTCCCCTTGATATTCGATCCAGGGGTTCAAATCGCGTCGGTACCCATCCACGGTCCTTGACGCGATGCCCTCTGCACCCTTGTATTGCAGGAAGCCGGTCAGGGCTTTGGATAACAACAAGCCTGGAGGTCGTTGGTTCATTGAATTTTCTCCTTTTTGGGAGACTCTCCGAACCAAAAACCGCCGGGCTATCCATTTTACAGGAGCCTGGCGGTCTTAGATTGGCGTTCAGTAGCGGGGGCAGGACTCGAACCTGCGACCTCCGGGTTATGAGCCCGACGAGCTGCCACTGCTCTACCCCGCATCG